>JACOVJ010000024.1 GCA_016177385.1 Candidatus Niyogiibacteriota bacterium | reverse complement strand
TGTGACACTTTTTGAATTTTTTGCCGGAGCCGCAGGGGCAATCGGCGGCGTTCTGGACGTATGCCTTCAAGAGCCACGAACTGGATTGAACCTTCCCGCCCTTGCCGATATTGAAGACCATTTTGCATCCGATCTGATTGCAAACCGCTACTTCGGGGACGTTGCCGAGCTTCCGGTCGCCGCCATTCACAAAAATATCGGGTTTTAAGTGCGCGAGTTCCGCGTTCACGCTCATGTCGGTGGGATTCGCCTGATGGCGCGTCAGCACAACCTTATCAACGCCGGCGATGGATTCAAGCAGTTCTTTCCGCTCGTGCTGGGGCATGAACACGAACCCCTTTTTCTTTGAGAGCCAGTTGTCGTTATTCAAAATGACGATGAGCTTGTCGCCCAGTTTCTTGGCGTTCTGGAACATCCGCACATGACCCACATGCACCGGATCGAATCCGCCGCTCACTGCGACTACGACATGTTTCCTGTCCGATTTCATTGCTTCTCTATTTTACCTGCCGAAGCATTTTTCTCGCAACCTCGCGGTCGTCCTGCGGGATTTAAAATGAATAGTAGAGTATAATAAGGAATTAAAATCTTGACGGATCCATGCGCTGTATGATAATATCGATTCTGAAATATTTTTACCTTGAAAAGGAGGCGCGAGAAGTGTGGATACTGAAAATCGCCGGAAGTGCTTTTCCAGCGTTCCTGGATTTCAGCGTTGGCGTTTTTCTCGTTTTCTTGCTCGGTTATTTTCTGGAATATAACGCGGCATTATACGGATACGCCCTTGGTGGAATACTTGCGCTGGCGCCAGATTTTGATGTAGCTTTCATGTTCCTTTGGAAACATAAAGTATACGGCAACCATCACGAATACATTACGCATCGTCCGCTTATCATGATCGCGGCCGCATTCATAATCGGCGCATTCACGGACGGCTTCTTCTGGGCAATCGCCGCGCCTTTATGCGTCTTCTGGCATTTTGTCCATGACACAGAAGGTTTAGGCGGCGGGGGCATCGCATGGTTGTGGCCGTTTTCAAAAAAATATCTCTCACCCATCACCGGCGTAGTTAGCCCAAAACACTCTCTCGCGGCCCAGTTTCAAGGCAAATACGATCGGTGGCTTGATACAACGTGGCTCGTGCCATCAAAAACTTCGCTTATTGAATTGGTCGCGGGATCCATTCTTTTCAGCATCGCCGCCAAAGCCGTCCTAGGATGGCGAATGGGCGCAGTTCTTCTGGTTCTCTTGTGGATTTGCGTCATCAGCGTATGGCTCGCTTTTTCTTTTCTCAAAGCCCGCACATAGCGGGTTTATTTTTTTGTTAATTTCGCGCGGCCCTCTGTCGTCTTGTTAAATCTTATCGAGTCTTGATTCGACAAATTTTACCATTTTTTGAATGTCACCGCTTCGGGGAATATGTAAAAGGGCGAATTTAAAATTTTCTGTTTGCTGAAGTCCAGAAACCACATAGATACAAAAATTGCATACATACATTCCGGCATTATAGCTGATTCGTGTTTCGCGGTCGGACGTCAGCTTCCAATTTAGAAATCGATATCGCGGTCCTTTCGTATCGATCGCAACGGGTTTTTGGTCTTTATGGAACCGGCGCAAATTCACCGCTTTGCGCTCAATACGGATCTTTCGTGCGCGCGGATGCTGTCCCAGCGCAAGAAAAAAATTCGGTTTATATTTTTGAATGGCGTCTCGAAAAATACTCTCGTTAAATTCAACGGGGAAAATGATCTTCTCTGTGTTTTTGCGGACCTTCAACCGTTGGATGATTTTCTGTGTGATGTTGTCGCTAAACGCGCCGTACGGGCTGAAACCGGAAATCAAAACTTTCATTGTTTTTCAACAAGCGCCTTCCGCGCAACTTCACGGTCATCCCATGCGGTTTTGGAGCCCTTGGGCCCCATGATCCACGGTTCGCATCCCTTGCCCGTGATGATGACGACATCCCCTGCTTTTGCGTCGTGGATCGCGCGCTCAATGGCCGTGCCGCGGTCCAAAATTTTCAGCGCTTTCGTTCCCGCCTTCGCTACCTCCTTCGCGCAAGGCTTCGGAGGGTCGAAGAAAGCTACGGCGGGCAAGCCCGCTTCAATATCATTAAGAATTGCTTCCGGATTTTCGTCGTAGGGGTCTTCATTCGTCAAAATCACTTCCGAGCAAAACTCGGATGCGATCTTCCCGAATTCGGGGCGCTTCCATTTATCGCGCCCGCCACCCGCCGCACCCAACACGCAAATTAACGAGGTTCTTCCTCGTAAGATTTCTGAGGAAGAACCTCGTAAACTTTTTTGCAGTGCCTCGTAAACTTTGTGGAGCGCATCAGGTGTGTGGGCATAATCCACGATGACCGCGAAAGGTTCGTGTTGAATATATTCCATCCGCCCCGCGACGACATCCGCTTTCTCAATCCCGCGCTTGATTGCGTCCCAGCCGATATTCAGCGCCCGCGCAAGTGCCGTTGCTGCGGCAATGTTCGCGAGATTGAATGCGCCTGTGAGTTTGGAACGGATTTCCATTCCGGCGGGTGTTAAAATCCGCATGCCACCATCTTCAAACGCGACCTCGTATTCCTTGGCGGAATACGTTATTTTTTTATCGGCATCGTAGCGGAGGAACCGGTCGCGCGATGCGTCGTCCGCATTCACCACCATCACTTTCGGGATTTCGTTTTTGCGATAGGTTTTTGAAAGTAATTTGAAAAGTTTTTCTTTCGCGCGGCGGTATTTTTCAAAGGAGCCGTGCGATTCGATGTGTTCGGGCGTTACGTTTGTGAGCACGAGAGCATCCCACGCGATGGCGCGGTGGCGCGATTGGTGGATGCCTTCCGAGGTCGCCTCGAGCACCGCATGTGTCGCGTGTTCACGCTTGGCGTCGCGCAAAAATTTCTGGAGCGCTCCGCGGCCGGGCATCGTCATTTTGAGCGTGTTCGGCCATTCCTTATCGCCGATCTTGAAGCGCACAGATGACACGGATGCAACTTTGAATCCCGACTCTTCCAAAATTTTCACGATGAGCTCGACGGTCGTGGATTTCCCATTGGTTCCCGTGACGCCGACGACCGTCATCCTCCGCGAGGGATGGCCATACCAAGCCGCCGCCAGCTCGGCGAGAAGAAGATGATAGAGTGCTCGCAAAAAATTCATGGCAGAAGCGGCGACACTTATAAGTGCCGTAAAAATTCATCCGGCGCTATTTCCGCTTCTCTCAAAATTTGACGCAGCAGCCCTCGGCCGATATCCTCTCCGCCGTGTTTTGGAACAACCGTCGCACGGCCGTCCGCGTGTTGAAAAAATACGTGGGAACCGCTTTGGCGGATATTAGAAAAATCGAGGGCGCGTAAAACGCGCACGATGTCGCGCGCCTTGAGCATCGGCAATTTTTTGCTCATAGAACTAAATTAAACGGAGACCACTTCCATACCGACAAACGATGGCTCGTAGGCGAACCGTTTTGTTCTTTTGCGATATTGCGGATTCGTCCGCGACACATTGAGACACAGTTGAATGGCGTCTTGAATCCGCCGCGTAAGTTCGGGTAGCGTCTTTGCCTGTGTATGGCATCCGGGCAACACCGGAACAGACGCAACAAAATAGCCGTCCTCGTCTCGCTCGATCACCGCTTTGAATTGTTTCCGAAAAGATTTTTGTGGCCCTTTTTGCATCATTTCTACAGATTAACACAGGTTAAGCGATAACTCAATCGCGCTCTTTTTGCCCGTCTCGCCCCTTGACATAAATCCATTCACAGCGTAAAAATTAGCACAGCACCGGTTCGTTCACAACGGAATCAACCAAGGAGAAGCCATGAAACGATCGTTCACAATTCTTTTCGTGTTCACGTTGGCGCTCATCGGATTTCCGATGACGGGGTTCGGTGATGGATATGCGCCGAAGGGTCCGTGGCGCGTAGTGGTAGCAGAACTGATTTCCTACGACGACTCGGGAGATTATTGGAAATATGACGTGTCCGCGAAACTGTGCGAGGGGGTCATCCAAACAAACGTGCTGGAAAATTACAATCATCAGTGGTCTCATTCCTTTGGTCCGTTTCGCCCCTATACCAGCAGTTACACATCGTTTGCCGATTTTCTTTCGGACAAGATCTGGGGCCTCAACTATAACCATCAAGGCCAAAATAGTCGGTATTACCATGTGGAAATGGTGGTGATCCCTGAAAACGCCGCGATCAATTCCGAGACCGTCACCATCACATTGCCCATCGCCAGCTCGGAAGAAGACGCGGAAATCGATCTATCGGTTTACTTCGATGACCGGCGGTTTCCGATGCGGATCGGCATTACGGAAGGAGAGGTCCGTGGCGATGCTGCTTCCTCATCGACAGAAGCAAGCCTGCTTGTCCGGGCGATCATGGAACAAAAGCCGGTCTTCATCAAGGGGGTCGTCCGCCTTCCCGAGAACTATAATGACATGAGTGAATTCTTTTACGACGTCCTCCATTCCCAGATCAAAATCTGCGCCGTAAGCGCAGCCGATTCCGAGTGATGCAACACTGCCGAGGACGTAAGTCCCCGGCTTTTTTTATTTCTTATCAATATGTGTTCGTTGTGCGGCGGCGAATATCTTTAATAGAGACGCTCCTTTGCTTTGCGTCAATTTCGTACACAATTCGATAATTGCCAATTCGCCTGCGCCATGCATGAATTTCACCGGCAATCTTTTCGATATCGCCGTTTTGCGGATTCTCTCCCATGTCGCGCAATACCAAAAGTATCCGGGGTCGGTCCCTATTAGGAAAACGCGCTAGGTTTTTCCTAGCGCTGTTTCCGATGAGAACTCTCCAGTTCACGCTCTAACTCCTCAAGTGTAATGAATTTCCCCGCTTTAAAGTCCCTACGGCCGCGCTCCAGCGCACGCCGCTCTGAAGGAGTAAGTTTAACGACGGGGACAATCTTTTGCCGCTTCAGCAAGCGCTCATATTCTTTGCGGGGAATTGTGATGGTGTCGCTTTTTTGCATACCTTTTTATATCAGTTTTTAGCGGCAAAATCAAGCACCGCCAGCTCGGCGAGAAGAAGGTGCTAAACCGACCTACAAAACAAAAAAGATAGCTCCGATCATTCAATAACCAGCTCCAATCCTTTACTATTTTTATACGCTTTAGCGATTTGCGCTTTCGTAAGATGTTTTCCAGAAAGTCGTGGATCGAGATAATGCCTTCCGGTTCTTATTTTTCCGTCCCTCATCTCTAATACTAAAACGAGGGGGGTTCGATATACTTTTTTCGTTTTTGTGTTTGGAAAACTCTCAATGAGTTCCACCATCACAACATTGTCTCCTTCTGTGATATTTTTTATATCATATTGCCGTCCTTTAATCGGATATGCTTCTTCCAATTCCTTTTTTATATTATTGCTCGTTGTTGGAAATAGCTCCTTACCGTTGATGCCGGCATCAACCCAGGTCATTGTATAATCGCTGGTCATTTTTTTTAACGCAGACGCAACATCACCATTCACCTCATCTCGAAGGATATCTAAAACGACCCGAATATTTTTGCTGTATTTCTTTTTCATATTTTCTATCTCCCCAACACCGCGAGGGCGGCTTTGATGCGGGCTTCGGCGCCTACGACATCGGAGGACACTTTCGCGAGCGCATCGCGCGCTTCGCGCAGAGAATACCCTAGCGCCGCCAATGCTTCAAGTGCATCCTCTTCGTGGCGGAACTCGTCGGTCGCCGACGTTCGCCCCATTTTTTCGCGGAGCTCGATGATGATTTTCTCCGCCGTTTTGCGCCCGATACCCGAGACCTTCGTGAGGTAGCTCGTCTCCCCTCCCGCGATGGCTTTTTTCAGCATATCGAGCGATGCGACGCCGAGCACGGAGAGCGCCGTCCGCGGCCCCACGCCCGACACGCTGTTCAGTAAATCGAATAAATCGAGCTCGCCGTAGGTCAAAAATCCGTACAATTCCTGCGCATCCTCCCGCTGGCGGTGCGCCGTGTAGATTTTGACGGTGTCCTTGTCGCGTGGTATGGTTCGGAGCGTTTCGGGTCCTACGAACACTTTGTAGCCCACGCCGCCCGCCTCCAATATCAGGAAGCGCTCACCGCGGAAGACGATTTTACCCTCCAAGCTGGCTATCATACTTCTTATTATATAGCACGGTTTATAAAATACGCTTGGAGCCTTCAAAAAACGAAATTAGCTCCTTGTGGGGAGCTAAAATTTTTTTGATGATCTTTTATACTATACTACCAGGCGATCACCGTGCCTTTTGGAGCACCCATGAGAACGTCACCCTCTCCGCCAACTACTTCTGCGGTTGGCTTCTCGACTACCCGAAAATCATCCTCGCCCGCTTGGACTCTGCGCGTGAAGCGATTTTCTGCGTAACCCTCATAGGAAGACGCACATTGGTACCGATACCCCAGAGTCGAGGCCATGCTCTGTGCTGTCGCCTCTCCTTCGTCGCTATCCTCAATGCCATTGACAATGACATCTAGGTAGCCGTGATCAATATCTTCTCCGCCGGTTGGGCACGAAACTTCCACCCTGAATCTCATCATGACGATCTCCTTGTTTCCGAAATAGAAAGGTCAGCGGCAAAGGTACGCTTTCACCCTTGCAATTTGCAGTATAGCATGATTTTATTAGGTTGTCAACTATGAAATTTGTCCTCAAATCCTCATATAAACCGACCGGAGACCAGCCCGCCGCCATCGAACAGCTCGCGGCGGGTGTTCGCGCGGGCAAAAAGCACCAGACGCTCTTAGGCGTGACGGGCTCGGGCAAGACCTTCACGATGGCCAATGTTATTGAACGCCTCAATCGCCCCGCGCTCGTCATTTCGCACAACAAAACGCTCGCCCTCCAGCTGTATCAGGAGTTCAAGGAATTTTTCCCACTAAACGCCGTCCACTATTTCGTCTCGTATTACGACTACTATCAGCCCGAGGCCTACCTCCCCACCACCGACACCTACATCGAAAAGGACGCAAAATTAAACGACTTCATCGACCGCCTGCGCCACGCGACCACGGCATCCGCGCTGACGCGCCGCGATTTTGTGATTTGCGCATCCGTGTCCTGTATTTACGGCTTGGGCGATCCGGAGGAATACGAAAATGTCGCGCTCGAATTGAAAGTCGGGCAAACAATAAAGCGGAAGGATTTAACCGAGCGCCTTGCCGACCTGTATTACGAACGCAACGACACCGAATCGCGCTACGGCACATTCAGCGCGAAGGGTGATGTTATTTCGATTGCGTCCCCCGATGGCGCGACCATCACCGAAGTTGAACTCCTCGGCGACAAAATCGACGCGATGCGGGAATACAAAAACGACATTCACCGCTCGGGTGAACGAGCCATCGAATCGAAACACTTCTTCCCCGCCAAACACTTCGTCACGCCGAAGGATAAATTGAAAGTCGCGATGGCGAATATCCGCACCGAGCTCGCTACGCGCCTCACCGCGCTGAAAAAAGCGGGAAAAATCCTCGAAGCCGCGCGACTCGAACAGAGGGTGAATTTTGATTTGGAAATGCTCGAGACGACGGGCTATGTGTCGGGCATCGAAAATTATTCGCGCCAACTCTCGTTCCGCAACGCCGGCGAGCCGCCGTTCACATTGTTGGATTATCTCCCCGACGACACGCTCGTCATCATTGACGAATCTCATATGACCGTTCCGCAGATCGGCGGAATGTATGCGGGCGACCAAGCGCGCAAAAACACGCTCGTAAATTACGGATTCCGCTTGCCCTCTGCGCTCGACAACCGGCCGCTCAAATTCGCGGAGTTCGACGAAAAAGCGGGCCAGCGCGTGTACGTGTCCGCTACGCCCGCGCAGTATGAAATTGATGCGTCCGGTTCGGACGGAATCACCGAGCAACTCATCCGCCCCACCGGCCTTTTGGATCCGAAGATCGAAATCCGCCCCGCGCGGAATCAGTTGAAGGATGTGGAACAAGAAATTGCCAAGTGCGTCGCCGCGGGTGAACGCGCGCTCGTCGTGACACTCACCAAGCGCCTCGCCGAAGATATCGCCGCGCATTTTAAGGACGCGGGCATCAAGGCCGAATACATGCACTCGGAAATCAAAACGCTTGAGCGCGGGAAAATCTTGGAAAAATTGCGCCGCGGCGAGATCGACGTGCTCATCGGCATCAACCTGCTCCGCGAAGGGCTCGACCTGCCGGAGGTGGCGCTCATCGCCATTCTTGATGCGGACAAGGAAGGATTTTTGCGGAACGAAACTTCCTTGATTCAAACCATCGGCCGCGGCGCGCGGCACCCCAAGGGCCGCGCCATCCTGTACGCCGATATTGTGACGGGCTCGATTCAGCGCGCACTCGATGAAACCAATCGCCGCCGCAAAATTCAGGAGGATTACAATCGCGAAAATAACATCACGCCGACCGCGGTCATCAAACCCATCCGTGCGCCATTGTTGGAGGAGGAGAAAGATAAACGCGACCCCGTCGGCGCGCTCGTGAAAGATTTATACGAAACACTCAAGGACCACGACGCGGTCAAGGTGGAACTCGAGCGGCAGATGCTCATCGCCGCCGACGAACTCCGCTTCGAAGACGCCGCGCGATTAAGGGATGTGTTGAAGACGCTCTAAACACCCAACTAACACCAAAGATGTTTATAGATTTCCTTCTCTGAAAAACCCAACGCTTCTATAAGATATTCCTCGACAAAACCCTTCATTATATTTTTGTTCACAATCTTCTTTCGTGGCACTGGAAATGGTTTTCCGGTCCGAATGTGAGTAATTTTATTGTGCGCTCCCCCTCTCTCTTTTATTTCAAATCCCCCAAGCTTTCGAGCGGCTCTAAAAACATCGCCGGGAGAACAATTTGTAAAGCTGGGTTTTCCTTTTTTTGTGGACACAAAATCATTTTACTTCGCTTCGCTTAAAGTAAAATCCTCAACTCGAAACCATGATTTTATCGGCTTTCTCTCTTTTTGTTTGAAAAGCATATCATAAACGCGTTTTTGCCATTCCGGAATGTAATAACCAAGTGTTTTTATGTATTTAATGGGAATATCAAGATAGGTATAAACGGCGTCATTAATCATGATGATAAGTTCATCATAATTATCTGCTTGCGTATAACAATGCGGCAACTCTTTTATTTTCGCCCAGTAACCCGTTTTTTCTTTATGAATCTCAACAGTTAACTTTTCTGGAAGAAGCTTCTTAAATTGTTCTAGTTTTTGTGCCATATAATCCTATTCTAATCTAGAATCGGTAATGTGGCATTGTAGTTCTGTGAACAACCCAAGTCAAATCCGAACTCGAACGGCAAGCACTTTTAAGCTTGACAGCCCCGCTCATCCTTGGTATTAAAACGCTAGTTCATTGAAAACCGAACTGCAGGCAACCATCACCCCAAGGAGAACTCGGATGTTTATCATTTCCCGATTCATCCGAATCGTCCGGTCGCAGTTGAACGCCCTGTTGGCCTCTGCCGAAGACCCCGCCAAGAGCATCGAACAGATACCTCTCGATGAGAATAAGCCGAGCGAGAAGATGGCCGCTTGGATCGAGGAAGATCTGCGGCTCGAGCGCGAAGGCAAACTCAAGCCGTACTCGAAACATCTTCAGGCCAAGATGGACAGCTCCGCGGGTACCGGGGGCACCTGCAGCTCCGGCGAGGAGACCCCTTGGGAACGATTCCTGCGCAAAGAGGCAGAAGAACGGAAGTCGTAGCTTCGCGGCCTTGCTTTTAAATAAAAACTGGCCTATAGTACTGGAACCATGCCGATCACCAGTTCAGCGAAAAAAGCTCTGCGGCAATCGGAACGCCACCATCTCAAAAACCTCAAGCGCAAAGAGGCCATTGTTTCGGTCGTGCGAAAAATCAAAAAGGCGGTCGCGGCCGGGAAAAAGGACGAAGCCAAAGCCCTTCTCCCGCAGGCCTACAAAGCGCTCGACAAAGCGGCCCAGCGCAACGTCATCCACAAGAACGCCGCGGCCCGCAAGAAATCGCGCCTTACGCAATTAGTGGTGCGTCAGTAGAACTTTCTCGATATACAGCGACAAGTCGCCGCTTTCGGCGCGCGCGTCGCGCCACGCGGCAAAGAGGGAATCCAAAAGCGCCGCCGACGTTTCCGCCGAATACGGCGCACGGAGCGCTTTGCCGATGACGAACGGGTGCAGACCCGTTTTCTCTTTTATGACCGCGCTCGGAGCGCCGTTGAACGATGCGACCTGAACCAGCGTTTTCGCCTGCCACCAAAGTTTCCAAAAAAGTTCCTGCGCCGAAATACCGAAAGCCAAATGTCTGTGATAGACCGCATAGGCGCGACATGAATCGCCGGATGTTAGCGCATCCGCTAATTCGAACGGATTCAATTCGGCGTCTTTATCCGCAATGGAGCCACCGAGTGAGCGCATCTCGAGCGCGCGATCGATCGCCCATAAATTATCGCCCAATGCCGCGAGTCCCTCGATTTCGTTCACCGAAAGCGTGAGGCCTTTCGCACCCGCCTCTTTCGCGATCCATCGCCTAAGCGCTGTATCATCTTCCGGTAATTCAAATTTCCGGAGCGTTGCCGTTTTTTCGAATTTCCTCACCGTCGCCGCGTCCAGCTTTTTTTCGAAAATAATATAGAGATTTTTGGATTCCGCGAGCGTGTCGCGGTACGCGAGAAGTGTTTTTTCGAACTCGCCCCCCAGCAATCCGTCCAATACGACAACGAGTTTCGTCCCGAACAGGTCGCGCTCGGATGCAAGCAAATTCGCGAGCACTTCTTCCGTCGCGGTTTCGGCGGTCAGGCGGTGTAGGGCGGCGCCTTCTTTTTTGGCCGCGACAATAGCTCGGAGATTTCTCCGAGCCGCAAAATCATTGCCGCCGTAGAGAAGATAGAGCATTATTCGATTTTCTTTAACTCCGCCCAGTTCGGGCCCGCGCTTACCTCCACAACCAATGGGATTTCATTCGCGTGAACCGCTTCCATTTCTCGCCTGATGAGTACCGCCGCCTCTTTTACGGCGTCATCCTTCACCTCGAACAAGAGTTCATCGTGGATCTGCAGGACCATCCGCGCTTTTTTACCAAGCCCCGCTTTCGCGAGCGCCGGATGCAATCGTACCATCGCTTTTTTTATCATATCCGCCGCGCTCCCCTGAATGGGCGCATTGATGGCCATGCGCAGATATTCGTGATGCATGTACTCGGGCATGGTTTTGAGTTCCGGAAAATACCGCCGCCGCCCGAAAAGCGTGGTCGTATATCCGTTTTCGGCCGCCTCGCGCTTCACCTCCTCGATATATTCTTTCACGCGCCCGAAATCATGGAAATATTTTTCGTAAAACTCACGCGCTTTTTCCTGCGTCACACCCAAACTCTCGGCAAGCGCGCGTACGCCCATGCCGTAGAGGATGCCGAAATTGATGGTCTTGGCGGCATAGCGCATATCCTTGGTCACGTCCTTGATGTCCACATGGAACATCGCGGCCGCGGTCGCCGTATGGATGTCGCGCCCCTTCAAAAACGCATCTTTCAGGATGGGGTCGCCCGACAGGATGGCGGCGATGCGGAGTTCGATCTGCGAGTAATCGGCGGCAACGAGCGTCCACCCGTCGGGCGCGATGAACGCCTTGCGAACCTCGCGGCCGAGTTCGGTGCGGATGGGAATATTCTGCAGATTCGGATTTTGCGACGAGAACCGGCCGGTGACCGTGCCCGCCTGATTGAGCGTGGTGTGCACCCTCCCCTCCGCGTCCGCGAGCGCGGGCAGGGCGTCGATGTAGGTGGATTTCAATTTCGCGAGTTCGCGGTACTCCAAAATTTTTTCCACGACCGGATGCGCGCCTTTCAGTTTTTCGAGTTCGGAGGCGTTCGTGGAAAGCGCGCCCTTACCGGTCTTCCGAATACCTTTCGCGCTCAACTTCAATTGATTGAACAAAAGATCGGATAATTGCTTGGGCGAATTGATGGTGAACTCCCTGCCCGCAAGCTGCCATATCATTTTCTCGAGGCCCGCGATGTTTTTCTCGTATACTTTTGAAAGTTTTTCCAAATACCCGCGGTCGATCGCGGTGCCAGTCCGGTGCATCTCATCCAAAATACCCATGAGCGGGACTTCAGTCTCCTCAAAAAATTTCAATAACTCCTCTTTCGCGAGTTGGGCGCGGAAATGCCGGAGCGCTTCTTCCGGTGTTTTGGCTCCCGCGATACGCATCGCTTCTTCGGGTTTGATGTCTACGCGGCGCGAATCGAGGAGCCACGCGGCGACACCGAGTTCGCGCACGAGCTTGGGATCATGGGTTTGGGCGGGTGCGAACATTTCCTCCGTCTCGCCTCCCGGCCCGCCCGCCGAAGCTTCAGCGAAGGAGGGTAACCGCCCGATCAAACTCGTGAACCCGAGCGTCCGGAACAACGGTTCGATGACCGCGCGCTCAAATTGTTTCCATTCGGCATCTTTTAGATAGAATTCGACGGGCACGTCGCGGCGGACGGTGCATAAGGTCTTCGAAAAGAGCGCGTCCTCCGCATTATTTTGCAGTAATTCGATCATCCGGTCTTTGACGCCCCCCGCTTTCAGTTTTTCCGGTTTTGTTTTTGCGAGCTTCACGATATCTTCTACCGAACCGAATTTTTGCACAAGAATTTCGGCGGTCTTCTCGCCGATGCCCTTCACCCCCGGAATGTTGTCCGACGGGTCGCCGCGCAATCCTTTGTAATCGGGCAATAATTCGGGGCCGAATCCGAACCGCGCTTCGACGGCTTTTTCGTCGTAAATAAAACTTTCGTTGCCTTTTTTGAGCGTCCAGACGCGCACGCGCGTCCCTGCAACCAACTGCAACGCATCGAGATCGCCCGACGCGACGATGACGGAAAGGGTCTTCTCTTTTTTTGTCTTTTCTACGATCGTGCCGATGATATCATCCGCCTCGAATCCCGCCTCCTCCAACAGCGGAATGTGGAACGCCTCGAGAACGCTCCGAGCGCGTTCGAATTGCGAAATGAGCGCTGGTTCGGCCTCCGGCCGCTGGGCTTTGTATTTTTCGTAGGCCGCGTGGCGGAACGTCGGCGCCGGAAGGTCGTTGGCGGCGACCAAATACTCGGGCTTGAACTCTTTGATGATGCGGAGAATTGTCGTCGCCAATCCGTAAAGCGCGCCGGTCGGCTCGCCCGAGGGCGACGTAAGCGGAGGCAGGGCGTGATACGCGCGGTGCAGGATCGCGTGCAAATCGAGAATGACGAGCGTTTTGGTTTTAGAACTCATTTCAAAAATGTTATGAACCGAGCGCGTGCCGTTAAAAAGGGCTTTCGGAGCGCGACGGCGCGAGAACGAGCCGATTTTTCAGCAGAAAAATACGGCGCACCTTTTTGGCGGCATGCGGGAGGGTAATTTTTGAAATGAGTTCTAAATACCTTCAGCATGAATCGTTATATCGCGAACGTTTGCGGACACGAATTCAAAATGAATATCAAAATGGGTCGCGGGCAATAGTTTTTCGATGTTTTTCGCCCACTCGACGAGGATGACGGCGTGGCGGTCTTTTATCCATTCCTTCCAGCCAAGCGTTTCAATCTCGCCCGCCCCGCCCAATCGATACGCGTCGATATGGATGAGTTTGCGGTACGCACCTTTTTTGAGCGCATAGGTGCGCGCAATGACGAAGGTCGGACTCACTACCGATTCTCGAATGCCGAGCCCTTTCGCGAACCCCTGCACGAACGTGGTCTTACCGCCGCCCAGGTCCCCCGAGAGCGCAACAACGAGCGCGTGGTCATGAAAAGAAATAGCCGCGAGGTCCTTGGCGAGAAGTCCGGCGACACGCTGGGTTTCGCCGGCGCTTTTCGTTCGGAAACGCACGCGGTCCATAGCGCCATTCTATCGAAAAATCAAGAAAATGAAAGCCCCCGCCAATCCTATTGGCGGGGGCGCTGGAACTAGTCGGTCCTCCGTTCGACGCCGGACGCCGGCGCAGATCCTTCGGTCCTCGCCGCATACGCGGACGTCGGACGCAGATCGCGCATGGCGAGCCGCGCGGCCGTCAGGAACGCCTGCGACGAATCGTTCTCGCAGGTTTCGCCTTCCGGAACGTATGACTCCGAATACCAGCACGACTGCGGACCGTAGTAGTACAGCCGGTTGCCGACGCCCCGCGCCGCGACCACGCCTTTCGCGTTGTCCACGATCTCGATGGAGGCGTGCGCGATGTATCGGTCAACGTAAATGCCCGAGTAATGCGAACGGGACAGCGGATCGTATGTGGAGCCGCGGACGCGCTCCTGCCCTTTGTCGTAGTTGGCGAGGCACACGATGGCGGTGAACGCCGTTTTCGGATTCTTGGAAATCGCAGCACCCCGCGTTTCGAGTCCTCTCTCAACATCGGTCTTCACCCTCTCCTCGTAGTGGCGCGGAACCCATGAGGACCGCGCGCAGTCCGAAGAGTTGTACCGCACCTCGGTGGTCTGCCCGCGAAGCCATGCGAATTGCGAAACGGGCGCCGGAGGCGTCTTGACGACCGGCGACTTCGGCTGCGGCTTGGGTGTCATTGTCCTCTTGTCCACGTCATCGCGGAACATGCACCGGACGGCATCAGACAGCGCGACGGGATCGCCCGGACGGCCTTCCTGACACCATGTCCGCTTGCCCGACGGGTACACCTCGGTCGGTCGCGCCTCGTCCGCCGGAGCGCCCCCGTTGTCGATGGTGACGTTCACGTTCACGGGCGGCGACTGGACGATGATGGGCTGTTGGGGGGCGCAACCCGCCAGAAAATAAAGTCCGATGAGGATCGCGATGATGGAGGCGACTTTCACGACCATCCACCACAGCACCGCTTTCGACGGAAGTCCTTTCATTGTCCATCTCCTTGGCATGTCTGCTGCTTGAACCGCTCGATTTCAGAGTTCTAACCTGTCGTGATTATATATCAAAATAGATAAAAAGTCAAGTCGCTCGCAGAATGCCACAAAAGCCGCCGGATGTCGCTGTTGATTGTGGATAAAAAAAGTGCAAGGAATGGAACATCATGCCGGATGCAAAAGACACCATCAAAGAATTCATTGCGTCGGGAAAACGATTTTTCATCGCATCCGATCCCTCATTCGACGAAGCCGCGCTTTTCGCGTCGTATGGCCTTAAAAAAATCCTCGAAAGCGCCGGAAAAGAAGTTTATATCTTCCCTCCCGTTCCGGAAGCATTAGCGGCGCGATACGCGCCGCTCATAAACGCAAGCGCCAACCCCGCGATCCCGCGTAAAATAAAGATCCGGATCCCCAAATCCGTCGCGCTTGAAGAAATGCGCTATGACGATGAACCCGACGCGATCTCCATCGTCATCTCGCCAAAAACCCATCTTGATATCAAAGACCTTCTGATCGAACGTGCGCCCTACGAAATGGATGCGGCATTTTGTTTCTTCGACGACGAGACGCAATTTGAAAAAATGGAGGCGCCGATCGTGCGCCCGCCGCGCGAACGCAGGATCTATCTGGTCCGCAACGTCCGGACGCTTGCGGAAAAAGTATGGGACATCGCACAAAGTTCCGCCGGCGCTCCTGCGTCTAATGCGGATACGGCAACGCTCCTTTTCGCATCACTCCTTGCCGAAACCGACCACTTACGCACCGTTTCAAATCCACCCGCATTCCAGCTGGCGGGCCGGTTACTCGAATGCGGCGCGCGCGCGGCGGATGCGCGGCGCCTGCTTGCGCGCACCCTTACACCCGACCAATCACAATTCCTCGGACGCGCGCTTGCCCGCACGACCACGGATCCCGTGCTCAATGCGAGCTGGACATTTTTGTCTTCGCGCGACTTTGCAAAAACGAATGTATCGCCGTCACCCGAATTATTCCGTATGATCTTTGACCGCATTGCGTCTACGATCGGCCGGCTCCCGATATTCATTCTTTGTTATGAACAGGGCGGCATCCGCACGCTCTTTGCCGGAGACGAACAAGCGCTCCGCCGGACCGCGGAGCGCTTCGGGGTTCTGTACTCGTCCGGATCCGTGCTTGCCGGTCCGGTTTTTCCGACATTTTCCGAGGCCGAGACCACAATCCGTCAATTGTTAAAAGAAGGCGGCGACGGTAAAATGCAGTCATAGTCCATGCGGGTTATGAAATCCATTTTAGAAACCCCGCAGGCGCTTTGCATGGTGTTTTTGGTTATCATTTACGCGAAGCGAGCCAAAAACAAAGCGCCGAGGATGGAGTCAGAACATCGCTGGATGTTCTGACGTGTTCTAAAATAGATTTCATAACCCACACTAATCGTGCCGAAAAATAACAACATCGAAGCAAAGCTCGAAGAATTTCGCGCCAAAGAAGCGGAGGATTTCGCCGAATTGATGGCGCAAAAATACGGCATTCCCTATGCGGACCTATCGCGCACCACGATCGATCTCGACGCATTGAAGCTCGTGAGCCAACCCGATGCCGAGGCCGGAAAAATGGCGGTTTTCCAAAAGACCGCCAAACGCCTGCAAGTCGGCGTTTTTAATCCGACACTCCCGAAAGCTAAAGAGGTCGTTGAATCCCTCCAGCGCAAAGGATACCAACCGGAACTTTTCCTGGTTTCCGAACCGAGCCTGAAGCGCGCCTGGTCGCGCTACTCGGAGATCTCGGCATTTGAAGAAATGACCACGGGCGCGATCGAGCTCTCGGCCGCGCGGCTGGAGGATGCCATGGTAAAGGTTAAAACGATCGCGGATTTCCAAGAGCTCATTGCTCCGTTTTCGGGGGGGGCCAAGATAAAAAATGTTTCCGAGGTTCTGGAATTGATCCTTGCAAGCGCCTTGGCACTCGACGCGTCGGATGTACACCTCGAGCCGCAAGAAAAAGCCGTTGTCGTGCGGCTCCGCCTCGACGGCGTTCTTTCCGAGGTCGCCACATTCACGGCAACGGCGTATGCGCTCCTCCTTTCGCGCATCAAACTTACGTCTGAAATGAAATTGAACGTGAAGGATCGCGCGCAAGACGGCCGCTTCACGCTCCGCACATCACAAACCCAGATCGAGGTCCGCGTTTCTTCGCTCCCCGGCCCGTACGGCGAGACCATCGTCATGCGCGTGCTCAATCCGAAAACCATCGCATTGACGCTCGAAGACCTCGGACTGCATCCCGAGCTCCAAGCGATCGTTAAAAAAGAATTGAAAAAGCCGAACGGGATGATCCTGACCACCGGTCCAACGGGCTCGGGAAAAACCACGACGCTCTATGCCTTCGTGAAAGCCGTGAATGAACCGGGAGTTAAGATCATCACCATCGAGGACCCGATCGAATACCACATCCCCGGCATCAGCCAAACGCAGGTGGATGCGGCCAAAGGGTACACCTTCGCGAATGGCCTGCGCTCCATCCTGCGCCAAGACCCGGACACGATCCTCGTGGGCGAGATCCGAGACTTGGAAACCGCTGAGATCGCGATGCATGCCGCGCTCACGGGCCATTTGGTTTTCTCCACGCTTCATACGAATAGTGCCGCCGGCACGATTCCGCGCCTGATCGACCTGAAAGCCGACCCCGCCATCATTGCGCCCGCCATCAATATCACCATGGCCCAACGCTTGGTGCGCAAGCTCTGCCCGCATTGCAAAAAAGAGACCGCGCCGTCCGCAGACGAGAAAAAGCTGATCGAGGATGCGCTCAAAAAAATGCCGGCCTCGTACAAAAAAGAGGTGAAAGCCAAGAGTATCCGCGTTTGGAAGGCCTCGGGATGCGCCCGGTGCAGTGCGATCGGCTACAAGGGCCGGATCGGCATTTTTGAAGCGTTCTTGGTGGATGATGCCGTGGAGAAGCTGATCCTCGCGAAGCCGTCCGAGGGCGACCTGCGCGAGGCCATGGAGCGCCAAGGAATGATCACGATGGTCCAGGACGGCGTCTTGAAGGTCCTCCGAGGCCTGACATCGGTGGATGAACTTGTCCGCGTGGCCGGTGAGGATATTTGAAAAAATAAAAAACATCCCTCTGTTTCTAGGCAATTGCTTGCGGCATGGGAACCACAAGAATAAGACGTTCTTTTAGTAACAGCCGCGTTTGGTCCTCAACAAGGAGGAAACCCAACTGCCCTGAAAGAGCGCCCCGATGAGGATAAATCCCCTTAATTGCCTAGAAACAAAAGGACGTTTTACCTGTCCGATAATAGCAAAATAATGTTCTATTGTCAAGCATGACGGCGAATCCGCCCGACCACCAAAAAGACGACGTCAATTTGGAGCTGACCCTGCGTCCGGCGGCGTGGAATGATTATGTCGGCCAGGAAACCATTAAAAAAAATCTCTCGCTCCTGATCCAGGCCGCAAAAGAACGCGGCGAACCCTTGGAGCACGTCCTCCTGCACGGTCCGGCCGGACTCGGTAAGACCACGCTCGCGCATTTGGTCGCGCGAGAGATGAGCGCAAATATCAAAATCACCTCCGGCCCCGCGATCGAGCGCGTGGGTGACCTTGCGTCGCTCTTAACGAACCTCGCATCGGGCGATGTCTTGTTTATTGACGAGATCCACCGCCTGAACAAGACCATCGAGGAGGTTTTGTATCCGGCGATGGAATCGCGCTCGCTCGATATCATCATCGGCAAAGGGCCGGGCGCGCGCTCCATCCAGCTCGAGCTTCCGCCGTTCACGCTCGTTGCCGCGACCACCCGCATCGCGCTTCTGTCGAGCCCTTTGCGGAGCCGGTTTTCCGGCGGCACTTTCAAACTCGATTACTATACGGTGGAGGAGATCGAGAAGATCCTCACGCGTTCAAGCGCCATTTTAGGATTCGCAATCACGCCCGAAGCGCTCCGCGCGCTCGCCACCCGCGCCCGCTTCACGCCGCGCATCGCCAATCGCTTACTGAAACGCGCCCGTGATTACGCCCAAGTGCACAAGCAAGGCGCTATTGATGAGAATGTGGCGGAAAAAACTTTGGAGCTTTTGGGTGTCGATCACGAGGGGTTGGAAGAGGTTGATCGCCAGATCCTGTCCGTGCTCATCAATAAGTTCGGGGGCGGGCCGGTCGGATTGAATACGCTTGCCGCTGCGGCATCCGAAGATATCCAAACCATCGAGGATGTGTATGAACCCTACCTTTTGCGCTTAGGATTCCTTGAGCGCACCCCTAGAGGCCGTGTGGCAACGCCGCAAGCGTGGCGACACTTCGGCAAAACCCCGCCGCAAACCACATTGCTATGATCGCCCTTCCCCTTCTCATCCATGCCGCATTCCTTGCTGTGTACACAGCTCTGGTTGCGATGCTTTTGTGGCACTATCACAAATACAGTTTGCCCCATGATCCCGCGCGCTGGGTGATCCGGCCGTTCGTGGTGTTTTCCGTTATCTTTGCGGTCCTCGCGACCATCCTCTTTTTTTACGTGCCGTGGGAAGACCTCGCGCGCGGTCTTTTTTCTTCGGCGCTCGCTCCGCAATTCGAGATCCCATTCTATTGATATGATCACACTCCACCCCAACGAAACCGTTGTTCTTTCGCTCCACCGCCACTGGATCGTGGTCGCCCAAAAAATGACCTTGGTGGCGATCCTGCTTTTCGGGACGCTCTTGGTTCTCGTATTCCTTCCGGCGTTCCAACTCGACCCCACTCTCCTGCCGCTCGTCTTTTACCTTTTCGTGATCTATATGCTGGTCGTCCTCCTCATCGCATTCGTTTTGTGGATGGATTATTATCTCGACGTTTGGATCGTAACGACCGAGCGTATCATTGATGTCGAGCAAATCGGGATGTTCCGCCGCGAAGTGTCCGAATTCCCGATCTCCAATATCCAGGATGTGACGGTCGAGGTCCCGAATTTCGTCGCAACACTGTTCCACTACGGCAATATCCGGATCCAGACCGCCGGAAACCAGAGCTTTTCCGCCCGCGATATCCCGAACGTCGAGCGCGTGAAAAATGTCATTTTAGAGGAGGTGCGTAAATACCGAACGAAAATCTAGCGACTTTCATGGCCGGACACTCGAAATGGGCGCAGATCAAACGCCAAAAGGCGGCGACAGACGCCCAAAAATCCAAGGAATTCGCAAAGCTTCTGCGCAAAATAGCGGCAGCGGTAAAAGAGGCGGGTCCGGACCCGAATGCGAATCTGGCGTTGCGCACCGCGATCGAGAAGGCGAGCAGGGCGAATATCCCGTCATCGAATATCGAGCGTGCGATCGAACGCGCAAAAGGAGCGGGCAAGGATACGCTCGAAAACGTTTTGTTCGAGGCCTACGGGCCGGCGGGCGCGGCGATCCTCGTCGAAGGCGTGACCGACAGTAAAAACCGGACATCGCAAGAGATAAAGCACATCCTTTCGGAGCATGGCGCGAAACTCGCGGGTCTCGGCTCGGCGCGGTTTCTATTCCAAAAAACCGCCGACGGGTGGGAGCCCGTGACCCCCCTGCCGGTGGACGCGGCGGTAAAAGAATCCCTCACCAAACTTTTCGAGGCGCTCGACGCGTCCGACGACGTCACGGACATTTTTACCAATGCCGATCTTTAGAACTTATTTCGAAATTATTGGAGGGCGAGCGCGTGCCGTGAAAAAGGGCTTTCGGAGCGCGGCGGCGCGAGAACGAGCCGATTTTTCAGTAGAAAAATACGGCGTACCTTTTTTACGGCATACGCGAGCACAATTTTGAAATGAGCTCCGAACCTCTCCGAATCTTAGGCGTTGATCCGGGTTACGGCCGCCTCGGATATGCCGTCCTTGAGCGTAAAAACGCAAAAGAGTCTCTTATAACCGCCGGATGCATCGAAACACCCTCAGCGCTCGCGCACGAAAAACGCCTGCGCCTGATCGGTTCCTCGATCGAAAAGCTCGTCCGCGAGCATCGGCCGTCGGGACTCGGGATTGAAAAACTTTTTTTAAGCACCAATCATAAAACCGCCATGCAGGTAGCCGAAGCCCGCGGGGTCGCCCTCTACTCTGCGGGCGATCTTCCGGTTTATGAATTCTCGCCGCCGGAGATCAAGCTCGCGGTCTGCGGGTACGGACGGGCGGACAAGCGCCAAATTGCCGCGATGATCCGGATGATCTTTAACCCCTCCGAGCCCCTGCTCGACGACGCCACCGATGCGATCGCTATCGCATTCACCGCTCTCGGCCGCATCCGATGACCACTTATCCACACCGGCCTTTACAAAAAATATCATTCGGGTATGAAAGAGAGAGGTCGCACACTTATCACTAACTTTTTAGGTGTATGACGTACGAAGAAGTCAACCTTGCGGGGCGCCCCGGCGATTTAGACGGCGAAGAAGAGGAGTCGGGAGGCGGTAACGAGGAGTACGAGCCGGGAGACCCTTTTACAGAAACAGAGGAGGAAGCGAGCGGATCTAATTATTGAACACAACAAGAACAATCCCGCCTCCGCCGGCTGGCGGAGGCGGGATTTGTTTATTGAAGTTCGAGTTTTACGAAATGTTTTTTCCCAACACGCAGAATGCCGGATTTTTCTATCTTAAAATTTGGGTCGCGGATGGTCTCCCCATCGAAATCCACGGCACCTTGCTCGATCAGCCGCCGCGCTTCGGAACGCGACGGTGCAAATCTCAGCGGCGTCATAATCGTTACAGAGAGAATACGTCCGCGAGGAATAACATATTTCTGCGCATTACTTAAATCTTTCTCTAGGAATGTCTTCACGAAACGCGCTTCGGCTTTTTTTGCTTTTGCCTCGCCGTGACACTGTGCGACGACTTCGTGCGCCAAATGTAATTTTGCTTCCAGCGGACGCGTCGTGTCGTATTTCACCTCCGAAACGTCTGTTAACAGCGGGAAATAAAAATTCCACATCAGTTTATCGGAAACCGACATGATTTTCCCGAACATCTCGTCCGGCGCCTCTTCGATGCCGATGAAATTGCCGAAACTCTTCGACATTTTTTTCACCCCGTCGGTCCCCACCAGTAGCTTCACCGTAAAAATATCCTGCTCTTTGACGCCGAATTTCCTTTGCATTCGGCGGCCCATGAGAAGATTGAATTCCTGGTCCGTCCCGCCGATCTCGACATCGGCCTTCGTCGCCACTGAATCGTATCCCTGCAGGACCGGATAGAACGCCTCGAGCAAGGTCAATTCCTTGCCCCCCGCGATGCGTTTTTTGAAGTCCTGCCGTTCTAACACTTGTTGCAAAGACGCGAGCGACATCAGTTCCATCAGGAGCTTGGCGCCGCCCTTTTTCAGCCATTCGCTGTTGTGCCGGATCTCCGCCTTTTTAACATCAACGAATCTCCCCGCTTGCTTGAGGTAGTGTTTTTCGTTCGCTTTCACTTCTTTTTCGGTCAGCATTTTACGGGTTTCCGAGCGTCCGGACGGATCGCCGATTTGGGCCGTAAAATCACCGATAATGAGGACGATCACATGCCCCGCTTCTTGCAACTTCTTTAAAAGCCGGAAAATGACCACGTGCCCTAAGTGAAGCTCTGCGGCGGTCGGATCAATGCCGAATTTGATGCGCTGGGACCCCGAAGCCAGCGCGCGCGCCAAGTGCTCTTTTTCTTCGCTGCGCTCAATAACGCCGCGCTCCTGCAATGATTCGATGTCGAATCCCGATTCCATTGCTCTACAGTATCATGCGGCAAACGTCTTGAAAAAGCTGTGGAAATGTGGCATTATGAGCCGTAATGAAGCATCGCGTCCTGCGTTTCAAAAAATTCGCTCTTTGGGGCGGGGTTGCCGCTATTATCGCAGGCGGAGTCTTGGCGCTCTGGATCCTGACCCTCGATATCCCGGATTTCGAGGGTTTTTCGGAACGCAAGATCGTCGAATCTACGAAGATCTACGACCAAACCGGGTCCATTCTCTTGTATGACGTCCACCGCGACATCCAGCGGACCGTGGTCCCGTTCGAGGAAATCCCGCGCCATATCAAAAACGCGACCGTCATCATCGAGGACGCAAATTTTTATAATCACAGCGGTTTCGATGTTTCGGGATTTTTACGGGCCGTTCTCGTGAACATCCTGTCGGGTAATTTTTCACAGGGCGGCTCGACCATCACCCAGCAGTTGGTGAAAAACGCCCTTCTGACGCCCGAGAAGACCATTGACCGCAAGTTAAAGGAGTTGGTCCTTGCGTTGAAAGTCGAGCGGACCTATTCGAAGGAACAGATCCTTAATTTTTATTTAAATGAGATCCCCTACGGTTCATCCGCCTATGGCGTCGCGGCGGCGGCCGAGATCTATTTCGGAAAGAAGCTTTCAGGCCTGACACTCGCCGAAGCCGCGTATCTTGCCGCCCTCCCCCGCGCGCCGACTTATTATTCGCCGTATGGCGCGCACCGCGACAAACTGGATGAACGCAAGGATCTGATTCTTTCGCGCCTTTTAAAAAAAGATTTCATCACGCAGGAAGAATATGACGCCGCCGTAAAAGAGGAGGCAAAATTCATCACGCGCGGCAACGAAACCCTTAAAGCGCCGCATTTCGTATTGTATGTAAAAGAATATCTTGCCCAAAAATACGGCGAAGAAATGGTGGAGTCGGGCGGCCTGAAGGTGACGACCACGCTCGACTGGGAGCTGCAGCAAAAAGCGGAGGATCTAACGAAACAATTCGTCAACGAGGAACAGGATAAATTCAACGTGTACAACGCGGGGCTTGTTGCGGTCGATCCGCAAACAGGCGGGATCCGCGTCATGGTCGGCTCTCGTGATTTCTGGGGGACTCCACTGCCGGAAGGATGTACGCCGGGTGCGGATTGCCGGTTCGAGCCGCAAGTGAATGTGACCGCATACTCCTTTGGCCGCCAGCCGGGTTCGTCCTTCAAACCATTCGTATACGCGACCGCTTTTAAAAAGGGCTATACCCCCGAGACCTCCGTTTTCGACCTTCTCACCGAATTCAATCCGGATTGCGATCCGGATGTCGTAAAAACGGAGGTGTTGCCCGAAAACGAACAAAGCAAAGACCCGAATAATCCGTGCTACCATCCGAAAAACTATGATGAGGTCTTCCGCGGGCCTGTGACGCTGCGTGAAGCGCTTGCGCAGTCCATCAACATACCGGCAGTCAAAGTTTTATATCTCTCGGGCCTCATTGATTCGCTCAAGACCGCCCGGGACCTCGGCATCACGACCCTGACCGATCCCGCACGTTATGGCCTGACGCTCGTGCTCGGCGGCGGCGAGGTGAAACTCTTGGAAATGACGGGGGCGTACGGCGTTTTTGCGAACGACGGCTTCCGGAACCCCTTAACACCGATCGTGAAGGTCGAGGATGCGCGCGGGAATATCCTAGAAGAGTGGAAATCGAAGCCGGTCCAAGTCCTTGATACCCAGGTTGCACGCCAAATTTCAAGCATCCTGTCTGATAACAAGGCGCGCGCCCCCGCATTCGGCGAACAGTCGTATCTTGTGATCCCCGGACACACGGTCGCCGCAAAGACCGGAACGACCAATGATTATCACGATGCTTGGGTCGTCGGATATGTTCCCAACCTTGCGGTTGGCGTCTGGTTCGGAAATAACGACAATACCGCCATGGAAAAACGCGTTGCGGGATTCATTGCGGCGCCTTTATGGAATGCGTTTTTCCGCGAGGCGTTAAATCATATCGAAAAAAAGGATTTTATTCCGCCAACATCCCCAACTGTTTCAAAGCCGGTTCTTCGCGGCGACTGGAAGGGCGGCGTCACGTACACGATCGATACGATCTCCGGAAAACGCGCGACCGAGTTCACGCCGCCGCAGTACCGCAAGGACGTCCCTATCACCCAGATCCACACGATCCTCCGGTGGGTGGATAGAAATAACCCACTAGGACCGAGTCCGGTTGAGCCGTCGCGCGATCCGCAATACGAACAATGGGAATTCCCGGTCCGGGCATGGGTCGCCGCGCAAGGGATCCGCGAGCAGACCGAGGCGGATATTCCGCAGGAGTTCGATGATGTTCATCGTCCCGAATATGCGCCACAAGTTTCGTTCAAGCCCGCCTCGCCGGATTCCTTGGCGCGAACCGGCACATTGGCCTTCGGGCTTACGATCGCATCGAACCGCTATCCGGTCCGCGAGATCACCGTGATGCTGGGCGGACGGTTTTTAGGAACGCTCAAAAATACACCCTACACGTTCACTTTCGATCTCGGCTCGCTTGCGGATCTGAACACGATAGAAACCCTCACCATCATCGCCGATGACAGCGTTGGCAACAGGGCAACGATCGAGCGCACGCTCCGGATAACGGACTAAGAGGCCGCCTAAACGGTCTTCATAGGCATCACGAGATACATATAAGAAACATCTTGGGGGTTTTGGATCAGAAGCGGCCTTCCGGGGCCTGAAAAACGCAAAAGAATGGCTTCGGACGACAATGGATCCAGTCCTTCCGTGACGTAGCGCTGATTGAACGACATCTCGAGCCCTTCGCCGGTAACGTTCGCTTTTATGCGGCTCGAATGCTCGCCGACCTCGCTATCTGTTGTTTGGATCTCAAGAAGTCCGTCGGATGGATAGACCTTGAAGCGCATTTCTTTCATTTGACCCGAAAAAATACCGGCGAGCTTCGTGTGTTCTAGAAATTCCGCGCGATTCAGGGTTGCTTCCGTCGTGAACGACCGCGGGACCACCTGCTCGTAATCCGGAAATTTGCCTTCGGTCAAACGGGTAAAATAGGAAAAACTCGGATGTTTCGCTAAAAATTGCTGCCCGTCGAACATACAATCGAGGTCGCCGGAAAAATTCTCGAGGATCCGGATGAATTCGCCCATCCGGCGCCACGGGAAAAGAAGTGAGAACGGGGTAATATTTTTATGCGCGAACGAACGCTCCGCAAGCCGGAAAGAATCCGTTGCGGCGATCTTTATCAACCCATCCGAACACCCCCGGACCAAAACACTTGCAATCTCCGGACGAATATCAGATCGTGATGCCGCAAAAACGACCGAGTGCGCGGTTTTTAAAAAATCCTCAGCAGAGATCGAGAAGCGCTCCCCTTCTTTTATCTTCGGCATGGTCGGGAAGTCCTCTTTTGGATATCCTTTCAGCGTCGAAACGCTCGTGGTTGTCGCAAAACGGATCGCGGCGCCGTCCGCCTCCACCCTGACAGAATCCCCTCCGACCGACGAGATCAGCTGAATACTCGGACGGACCGGAACAACCACAGAGCCTTCCCGACGCACCTCTCGGACAGAGATCTCGGTCTCGAATCCGGTATTCAGGTCGGTCGACCGTATGATGACCTTATTCTTTCGGGTTTCTAATAGGATCCCTTGAAGGGATGGGATCGCCGAGACACGATCGGTCAAATGTTCGGCGAGTTTGAGTCCTTTAGAGAATTCCGTACGTGAACACGTAAAATCCATACCGCTTCTTTTATGTATTATTTAATAAAACAAGTTGTAGTAAGCGCGAGTGGATACGTGGATAAAATACAATTTCCTGAAATTTCACCCTCGGATCTTAAAAATATTTTTTTATCTTCTTGTGAATAACCGCGGGATGAAAAGGTGTGGGTGGAAAATAAATCGCGATCATCATCAGGAAATCCACAGGGTTTTGCACGCGATATCCCGTCCGATAGTTCGATTAGGATTTTTCGTCGTCGTACAGGTGTGACCGAATGGTTTTTATTTCTTCGCGAAGTCGCTCGTCTTTTTTCATATCTCCCGAGATCTTCAAATATGCGTGGATCGCGGTGGTGTGGTCGCGTCCGCCGAATTTCTGTCCGATATAGGGATACGAGCCGCTGAAATCCTCACGGAGCAGGAACATCGCGACTTGGCGCGGCCGCACAACCTCTTTTCTGCGGGTTTTCTCAAAAAGATACCGTTCGGGAACATCATAGAATTGAGCGACGGATTTGATGATGTGCTGGGCGGAAAGGGAGCGGCGCGGTTTGGTGTTTTTGGATAGGATATCCTTCACCTCCTCGATGGAAAGCGGGCGGCGGCGTATCTTGGAATTCGCGACGATGGTGTTGAGCGCCCCCTCCAATTCCCGGATATTGGTTTGGATGACCGAAGCGGTGTACTCCAGAACGTCCGCCGCCGGCCGGTATTCTTCTTTAACGATCGCTTTTGCCTGCAGGATCGCGAGACGCGTTTCGTAATCCGGCTCCACGACATCCGCCATCATCCCCCCCTCGAAGCGGGACCGGAGCCGGTCATCCAGATTAATGATGGATTTCGGCGGCCGGTCGGACGAAAAAACGATCTGTTTATTCGCTTCCGACATTGCATTGAAGATATGGAACATTTCCTCCTGGGACGCCGTCCGGTTCGCGATAAACTGAACGTCGTCCAAAATCAAAAGGTCGAATGAGCGGTATTTTTCCTTGATGGCATCCTTTTCGGACGGCGTCCGGATGGCGAACATGATGTCGTTGGCAAAGCGGTCCGTGCTTACGTAATAGACCCGTTTTGCGGGGAAAAGCGCGCGTATCCGGTTCCCGATCGACTGCAGGAGATGGGTTTTTCCAAGTCCCACCCCCCCATAGATATAGAGAGGGTTGTACGCAACGCCGGGCTTTTCGGTGACTGCGAGCGCGGCCGCATGCGCGATCTCGTTGAACCGCCCGACCACGAACGTTTCGAATGTATATCGGGGGTTCAGGTTGGTGTCTTTATCCACATACAGCTCCCGCATATCCATTTGTTCTTCATGGGGTTTAGGCAGCTGCGCTTTGGATGGTGTGAGCGCTCCTTGGGAAAGGATCGAGAATTCCAAAGACCGCACCTCCGGCGCGTGCGTGCGCAAATACTTCAACACAAGCTTCATGTATTTATTTTCCAGCCATTCTTTAACGAACGCGGAGGGCGTCCCGATGACGATCTTCCCACTCGTTTGTTCCATGATCGCGGTTTGCGCGAACCATGTCGCGAAATTTGCGTGCGAGAGCTCGGCTTCGATGCCTGAGAGCGTTAATTTCCAGAGTTCGTCGTTGGTCATGGGGATTAAAATATAGAAGAAATCATTTAAACGCAGTTTTATTATAGGTTTTCTACTTACAGACCCGAAATCAGCGAATCCCAATCAAACCTTACTATCTATGTTAATAACGTGTGGATACGGCGGGAAGATTGTGGAGCCCGATTCTATGTTGTAGAATGAAAAATCATGCCGAAACGGACCTATCAACCGAAAAAACGCAAGCGCTCCCGCGT
>JACOVJ010000032.1 GCA_016177385.1 Candidatus Niyogiibacteriota bacterium | reverse complement strand
TTGGCCGTCGGCCGCTTGGGGCCGAACGGGATAACATTCGCTGCGACGCTTATCCTGACACACCAAGAAAAATACTTCCATCATCTGTAGGCGGTCCCTCGGCCGCCTTTTTCATTTCCCGAACACAACCGAAAGATTCCGCGCGAGGGCGCGGTAGGCGTCGTCATTCGCGGGGTTCCCCGGGATGCGGCCTTCTTTTTCGCCGAGGATCGCATCGATCATCGCGAGATCGCCCGCATAAATTTTTTCAAAATCGTTCTTTTTCTTTTTTTCCGCGTAGGCGCGGTATGCCTCAAGCTGGGATTGGATCTCCCGTAAAATGATCATCTGGATCGGATGGTTCGCGAGCGCATGCTGTGCCTGCGGCGATTTTCCTTTCGTCTTCCAAAGGTGCGCCGCTTCGAGCAGGGTCGGCGTGTCGCAGGTGACGACGACCTTCGCCAGACCTTTCAGCGGTTTTTGTTTTTTCTCGTATTCGGAATAAAAATATTTCACTTCCGTCGTGTGGCCGCGGTCGATATCCCCCTTGATATTCTGGATCTTATCGAGCGAGCCGCGCTTTAATGTAAAATCCACAGCGAGCGCCAGATGCTCGGCGCCGGTCTCGGTCTCGAACTCCACGACCGCATCCATGCCGTTCTTGATATCGTCGAATTCCGATGCCATCGCCGTATGCGCGTTCCGCCCGAACCATTCCGAGAGCTCCCCCTCCTCCTGCAGCATCACCTCCATCACGGAGGCGAGTTTTTGCGCCTCTTCCTGTTCGGCGCGCTCGCTCTCCGGCAGGCGCGCAAGCGATTCGCCAAACTGCCTTTTACGCATCTCCACATACTCGCGGTCCTTCCTGACCGCATCCGGACCGTAATAATTCTTAAAATCAGATTCGCGGATGCGCCCGCCGGCGGCTTCACGCTCGCGGGCATACCCATAGAGCGCATCGATCCGCTGTTTTTCGACCGCGCGCTCCAAATTCCGTTCTTGTTCGAATCGCTCGAATGATGGCATACTTCCAGCGTATCACAAGGGGAGTCCTTAAGAATCAGAAAAGGACTCCCCTTAGGGTTTTCGTTGACAAAGCACCGACTTTTTGATATTCTAGAACCCATCAAATATGCAACCGAGGGCATCCAAAATCCTCATTGGCGCGATCCTTGCCGCCGTCGTCTCGACGGCGTTCTTGCCGTTCTTTTTCGCGTCCGCCGCCCAGCTTGCCCCGACGGTCACCACGGTCTCGGCAACGGATATCACGCTTAAACAGGCAATGCTCAATGCGACCGTCAATCCGAACGAGGAGCAAACCGTCGCATGGTTCGAATATGGTCCGTCCACATCGTTCGGCGTGGGAACCGAGATACAGTTCGCGGGCAGCCAATCCTTTATCCAATCCCTGCGCGTGCGGCTCTCGACGCTCGAGCCCGGCACGACCTATTACTTCCGAATCGTGGCCCAAAATAAATACGGAACGAGTTACGGCAACACGATGAGTTTTACGACCGGAGGCGGCCAGCCGAACACCAACCCGCCTGCAGGAAATTACACGCCTACATATTATTCCCCGTCCTACTATAATCCGGCGCCGTCGTATTCGTACTCCGGCGCGCCGTCCGTCACGACACTCTCGGCTTCCGTGGTTTCCCAGACCTCTGCGGGACTGAACGGCACCGTATATCCATCGGGCTCCGCCGCCACTGCGTGGTTCGAGTGGGGCGCATCACAAGCGCTCGGCAATTCCACGGCCGCCGTTTCCATTTCCAATACCGCCACCTACTCCTCGTATTCGCAGACGCTCTCTGCGCTCTCGCCGAACACTGTCTATTATTATCGCGCGGTCGCGCAAAATACCTATGGCATCGCGTATGGACAGGTCATCAGTTTTACGACGCATTCGTCAGCCGCAAGCGCTCCGCCCGCCGGCGGATCATCCAATTCCACCGCATCATCCGGCGGGCTTAGCGGGATCTTGAAAGCGGTAGCTACGCCCAAAGTCGTTGACCCAGGCACGCTAACCCTTTCCTCGTCCGTTAACCGCACCCAGCCGTGGCCGGGCGCAAAGATCGACTATACGGTCAATTACGCAAATGCGGGCGTCGGGACTTTATCTGCGATCGGCGCGACGGTCGAGCTTCCACCCGAAGTGCAATACATTTCATCCGATGTGGCGCTCCGCGAGCAAAACGGGAATGTTCTGACATTCGATCTGCCGAATTTGAAGGGCCGCAAAGACACGAGTTTCGTTGTCGCCGGAATCGTCAAAGAATCGGCCGAGGTCGGCGAATCGCTTGCATTCAAAGCAACGCTCAATTACACGGACGCGGCCGCAAAACGCTATTCCAAGGAAACCTCGGTCAGTGCGGTCATTGTCGCGGCCAATAAAGCACCGAGCTTGCTCGCGCTCGCATTCGGCGGGGCATCGGGGTCGGTCGCGCAGTGGCTCCTGATGGTAACGGCCTTTATTGTCGCCCTTGCCGTCTACAACGGCGTCCGGCGCGCCATCGCGGGATTCGGAGAACCGAAAATTTAACCGCTTTTTAAGCCGCCCGCATAACAAAGGGTAGTCCTTTTCTGATTCTTAAGGACTACCCTTTGTTATTTTTTGGGTTTGCTTTTCGGCCTTGTTTCGCCTAGCGTAAGGCCAGATAGACACTTGATACAGGAGTGCTTTATGGTCCTCCTTGCGAAGCCAGCCGTCGTCATTGAAGATCTGGACCGCTACGCCAAAGAGTGGATCCGGCGCCACGACCGCGTAACAGCCACGACCACGATTCATTCGTCCTTCATACCGGCACGCGGAGAGGGCGTCGAACTTCACGACATCCGCGGCAATTCGTATATCGATTTCACGTCGTTCGTCGGCGTCTGCAATCTCGGCTACGGCAGCGCCGTATATCCGATCTTGGACGCGATGGTCGAGCATTTCAAAAAGACCGGACTCGCCCATGTCATGAACCACGACTACCGGAACATCTGGGCGACCGAACTTCGCGAACGGCTCGTAAAACTCACCCCCGGAAATCACGAAAAAAAAGTCATGGACGTGACGTCGGGTGCCTGCGCCATTGAAACTGCTATCAAGCTTGCGTACGATACGCGCCCTGACCGGCTCCATTTGCTTGCCTGTTGGAACGGCTTTCATGGTCGCAACGGCTATGCCCTGCCCCTGATGGGCGCAAAAGAAGTCCGCACGCGCGATTTTCCGCTCGCATTTCCGGTCACCCACATTCCCTTTCCGCATCAAGAAAATATCGGACGGGACGGCGAATTCTCGCCCGCCGGAAAATGGGAATCGTCGGTACATTACATGCGGCATGTCGAGGAGGTCGTTTTCCCGATCCGCAAAGAAGTGAACGCCTTGGTCATCGAACTTGTGCAAGGCGAGGGCGGCATCTATCCCGCAGACCCCGAGTATTTGTATCCGCTTTTCGCTTTTTGCAAAGAGAACGACATCCTGCTCGTGGTGGACGAGGTCCAGACCGGAATTGGCCGCACCGGCAAAATGTTTGCCTGCGATCACTATCAATTCATGCCTGACATCGTTCCCGACATCGTCACGATCGCCAAAGGCATCTGCGCCGGACTCCACATTTACGGCGCCACCATTTTCGACGCGCGGCTCAATTTCAAGGAACTCGGCCGCCATTCCAATACCTTTGGCGGTAACACGCTGGCTATCGCCGCCGCCATGAAAACCTTGGACATGGTCGAGGAACGCCTCCGCTCTGTTGCGAAAGAAGCTCCGCATTCCGCGATCGAACACCTGCGCGTGCGGCTCGACCATGCGGTTCACGCGATCAATGCCAAATGCAAAACCATGCGCTTGGCCAATCTTCGCGGCATGGGCTGGATGCTCGGCGTCGATGTCCTGAAAAAAGACATCCGCGGGTATTTTGATTTCGATTCCGGCGCGCGCGATGCGATCATCGCTTGTGCGGAAAACCAGCGCGAGGGGGTGCTCCTGATCGGCTCCGGTCGCTCCGGCATCCGCCTCATGCCGCCCGTCATCGCCGATAACACCAAGGTCGATGAGGGGCTCCACCGTTTCGAAAATCTCCCGATCTGGAAGGGCTAAGCCCGACAGCCCCCGCGTCTATGCATAGGCGCGGGGATTTTTCTTGCGCGCGTGGTCGCTTTTTGATACGCTATTTCGGGAGTTCGAACCTTTCCAATCCGCGAGGAAACCGCATGGATCCGCAACCGGCGCCGATCAACCATCATCCCTTCATCGATCCCGTTGACCCGTTCGAATACGATGCGGCATTCCACAAGCTCTACATGTTTTTCCGCGACCGTTGCGGGCTTACACATGCGGAGGTCCAACATCGCCTGCACGAACTCTCGCCGTGCGAAAATCCATGGACCATGGCTCTCCACTTCTATGCGGCTCAAATTTGGGCGCTCCCGCAGACCGGCCAAATGCAGCTCGAGATCGAGCTTCTGACGCGCCCGAACACCAACGGTTTTTTCTGCAAAACCACCAGTTATCGCGAAGAACTGCACCCCATCCTCGGCCGCCACAATCTCATTTTTCCAATGGTCGAATTCGAGACCCATGGCGATCTCGACATCCTTATCCAGCTGGAACGGGAACTCCTCCAATTCCTCGGTTTCGGTCCTGCGGAAAGTTTTCCCGTCATCGAATACGATGTCGCGGCAGGCATGTTCGGTGTTTCGGAGATCGAAGCCGAACAAGAACGGCTTTTGTGCGAAAAATACGGGCCGGTCGTTTTTCTCCGGCACTTCCCCGAACACACATCACCGTTCTGGAACATGAAGCGGACCGGTAATTATGCGAGAAAAGTCGACGTGCTCCTGTACGGCATCGAAACCATCGGTTCAGCCGAGCGAAGCTGCGATCCCGCCGATATGCGCCACCGTTTCCACACCATCACGAACGGCGACTATGCCGCCAACTTGTTCCTCCGACTCGGCAAACCCCGCGTGGAACAAGCGCTCGAAGGATTCCTGGCCCTCCCGATGATCACGCGCTGCGGCGGCGGCATCGGCATGACCCGCATGATCCGCGCCCTGAAACTGCAAGGAACACTTTTTACGTAAAATCGGTCGTCCGTCACCTCCAGAGGTGACGGACGATTTTTCTTTTGTGATACGATAAGGGGAGTCCTTTTCTGATTCCTAAGGACTCCCCTTGTGCCCAACGGACGCATCCACTCAAAAACCGGAAAATATTTAAAGGATGTCGTCTACGGCGCCAATGACGGCATCGTCACCACATTCGCCGTTGTCGCCGGCGTTGCCGGCGCGTCCCTTTCGCCCGTCGTCGTCATTCTTCTGGGCCTCGCGAATCTTTTCGGCGACGGCTTTTCTATGGCGGCTTCGAGTTTCTTGGCATATCGCTCCGAACGCGATTTTTACCGCAAAGAAAAGACTTCGCACTGGGAAGCGGAAAATCCGCAACCGACAAAAAGCGCCGTCGCAACTTTCATTGCGTTCGTAGGCGCCGGATTCCTTCCTATTCTACCCTACCTCGGGATGGGCGCGGATGGTAATGCGTTCCAATGGTCCGCCATCACGGCGGGCATCAGTTTTTTTATTGTCGGCGCGCTCCGGACATTTTTCACCGCCCGTTCATGGGTCTGGTCGGGACTTGAAATGCTTGCGGTCGGTGGGATCGCGTCCGGAATCGCGTATCTAACGGGTTACGTCGTGCGCATGCTTATCGGCTGAGTCGAGGAAGTTGAAATCCTCAAGCATGACGGATTTTTGCATTTTTTCTCCGAATCGCATCACCTCGAATTCGAGGGTCTGGCCGATCTCTTTGGTCGCGATCATGTCCTCAAGCGTTTCCTGCTCGGTGATCTTTTTGCTGTCGCAGGACAATAAAACATCGTATTCCTGAAGTCCCGCCTTTTCCGCCGCGCTTCCCGGGATCACCGCCGCATCGAACGGCGCTCCTTCGTTGATGATGAGCGCGCCATAATCGAGCGGCACGTTGAACCGCTCTTTGACCGCCGGACTCAAGAGCATATACCGGATGCCAAGGAACGGCCGGCGGATGCGTCCGTATTTTTTGATCTCCTCAAGGTCCTTGGTCGCGCGATCGATGGGGATCGCAAATCCGATATTCTGCGCACCGAACACCACGGCCGTATTGATGGCAATGGCTTCGCCGTCGAGGTTCACGAGCGGTCCGCCGGAATTACCCGGATTGATGGCGGCGTCGGTCTGGATAAGCCCGCGCAAGCGCTCCCCGCGACCGGTCATGTCGGTCATCGCAGTGATGAGCCGCGAAAGTCCGGATACCACGCCCACCGATATCGTATTCTGAAATTCACCGAGTGCGTTGCCGATCGCGACCACGGTTTCGCCCAATTCGATTCCCCGCGCGGTTCCCAATTTTATCGCCGGCAACTTTTTCGCATCGATCTTCAAAATCGCAACATCGCTGATGGGATCCACTGCAAGCACTTTTGTTTCGTGCCGCTTGCCGTCCTCGGTGATGACCGTATACACCGACTGCCGGTCTGCGATGACATGTTTATTCGTCAAAATAATGCCCGCGCTATCCACGATGAATCCGGAACCGCCGCCGACTTTCACTCTGCCTGCTTCGTCGCGGGGTGCTGCGCGCAGACGCTCGCGTACGATCGCCTGCTCTTCGGGACGCAGATGATAAAACTCGTGCGGCAAGTGCGCCGCGATCTCCTCCATATCTTTGGCTACCGCAATGCTCACCACCGCCGGCAAGGCCGCCTTCACCGCCTTTTTGATTTGTTGTTGATAGTCCGCCATAGATATGTATTATATAGTACCAGCATAAGATATGAAGCCCCTGTAGTTCAATGGATCAGAACGATTCCGTCCTAAGGAATTGATCTCCGTTCGACTCGGAGCAGGGGCGCTGATATAATAGAAACGGATTTCTTCTCGGAGATACGCGATGCGAATCCACGCGCTCGTCGTAATTTTTCTTTTATCCGGCTGTTCGGCGCTGTGGTCCGTCGAGCGCCCGATCGAAAAAGGCGAGATGATCGAGCTCGTCGGCGTTGCGGAGGGCGACGTCAATAACCAGATGTCCGTATCGAATGGAACGATCTCATTCGATTATGGCGAGCGCTGTGAAATGAATCCGGGGTATCGCAACACGGCAACCGTCATTGGGATCGCGGAAAACGAGATCCTGCTCGAATATTCGACCGATCATTCCAA
>JACOVJ010000013.1 GCA_016177385.1 Candidatus Niyogiibacteriota bacterium | reverse complement strand
TTGGGAATAGAGAGTTTCATTCTGATGTGCTCCCGCCAGGATTCGAACCTGGAACAGCTGGTTCGAAGCCAGCCGTGATATCCGTTTCACCACGAGAGCGCGGGTTAAAAATAGCATCATTTCGCATACTTGACAAATATACAGTTTTATGGAAAATGAACATGAGGGGGGGGTATTTGTTCTTTTCCAGGAGAAAAAAATGAAAAACCGGAGTGATAAGTTGAAACGCGTTTTGCTGATCATAGGGATCACCGTCGCCGCTATGGTGTTCGCGGTGGACGTAGGAGACAAAGTCGGGTTTTTTGTCGCCGAGTTCATCGGCGTCGTGGCACTCTGCGCCATGCTCCTTATCTGGTTCTCAACAACGGAAGAAAAGGCGCGGGTTTCCGCGGAGAAAGAACGCCATGTCGTCTGATGTGGAACGGATCTTGTGGCTACTCAACAAGCTATATTCAAGGGAAGAAGCGTTACAATGGATCAGTTTGCCCAATAAACTTTTGGGCGGCGATACGCCCCGAGAGCGCATTGAGCGCGGGGACGCTGAGTCAGTGGAAATGATCATCGAGCAAATGAAATCGGGCGCATATGCCTGACAGAGCGTCACACAGGGGCGAATTGAATTCGCCCTTTCTTTATAAAAAGCTTTATTTTACGCCCTTGACAATGGTTATACAGTATGCTATACTGTATATAGATTAAAATGGCGTGAAGAGGATGTAAAACACCAAGAAAAGAGAGGGGATATGAAAAGCCTCAGAATCCAGCGATTCGTCGTCGGCGCCATCTTCCTGCTCCTTGTCTCCATTCCGGGCTTCGTCAATCCGACTCAGATGAACGCGCTCGTCACTTTTGGCAACGCCATCCTGGCGCTCTGCATCGCGGCCGGCCTCAACCCTTTGGAGGCGGTACGGCAGCGCATCATCAAGTTCCGAAAATCCAACGCCTAGTCGTTCTTCAGCCGTTCGCGGCCGGACCTGCATCAGCAGATCCGGTCTTTTTTTTATTTTTTGCGGCGCTTCCCGTGGAATGCCTGATGGATGTCCTTCAGTTGCCGGTTGGTAATGTGTGTATAAATTTGTGTCGTCGCCACGTTTGCGTGGCCCAAGAGCATCTGCACCGAACGCAAATCGGCGCCGTTTTGAAGCAGATCGGTCGCGAAACAATGCCGCAATACATGCGGCGTTACTTTTTTGGAAATCCCGGCTTTGATCGCGTAATACTTGATGATGCGCTCCACCGAGCGTGGAGTGAGACGACCCTCATTGGAAGCTAAGCTTCCAATTGGAAGCTTAGCTTCCAAATTTTTGCCGCGGCGGAAATTCACGAACAATGCATCGCTCATATCCTTCCGCTTATCGAGCCACACTGTGAGCGCCGCTTTTGCGCTGTCCGACAAAAACACCACGCGCACTTTTTCACCCTTGCCGCGCACGCTGAACTCGCCGCGCGTGAGATTGATGGAATCGCGGTTGAGCGAACAGAGCTCCGAAACCCGCAATCCCGTCGAGAACAACAATTCAAAAAGCGCGCGGTCGCGCATGCTTTTCGCGTCCGCCCCGTCGGGGGAGGCGAGCAGGCGCCCCAGCTCGTCGTCCGAGATCAAATCGAACTCGCGCTCCGGAACACGGGCGAGCTCGATCTTTTCGGGCGCCAAACTCGGAACCCCGCGCTTAGCCAGATACTTCAAGAACCCACGGAGCGCTATAAGATAGTAGTTTTGCGTCCGGCGTTTGAGGTTCGCGCGGTTCAGCCGCATCCGGAACTCCCGCACGCCGTCTTCCGTGATGTCGTCCGCTCTCCGCGCCTTCGCAAATTCAAGAAATGCCGAAACGTAATGCCCGTAGTTATCGAGCGTTTTCAAGCTCCGCCCCCGCTCGATCTCAAGGTATTCGAGGTAATTCCGATAGAGGGTTTGGATGTCTAAACGCTGCATAGCGTCAGTATATCATCCTCGGGGAAACTCTTGACTTAATAAAGAATCTTTGTTATAAGATATTCAGATCCTTTAACTGCGACTTTTCAATAAGGAGAATGGTGTGGAAATTCAAATCACACTCACCCCCATCCTGATCCTCTGGCTTGCTGTACCTTTTGTTCTTTATCAGATTTTACAGATTGCTCGGGAAGGCGGGCTGGTTCAGCGGGGCATGGACTACGCCTCAAAAACATTGCGGCTGTCATGGTCAAAATGGCTGAAGGCGCAACCATGGTACTGCAAACGACAAAAGCACGCCATCCTATCGGCGCTCAATTATAGCGACCCGAACGTTATTGAGAAGTTTCTTGCTCTTCCCAACAATGAGTTCATTCAACGGATGACCGAGATTGCCGAGAACAAAAGTCTTTGGTTGCGCCATCAAATCTACTGCTATCTTTGTGCGCATGTACCGGAATTCGCGGACAGAGAAAGTCTTTTGAACACAGCCGATCAACTACTTCATGACCCGGAAATTTTGTGCGAGATCCTTCCATGTGAGGAGGGGCGCGGAATCCATATACAAAAATCATCTACAACGAACGAGCAGACGTTCTTTCGTGAATTATGGATCCCCATCGAACTCCCGCCCGAAATGGAGGGCCGAATCGGCCGGCTTTGCGTTGTGTACGCCGCCCTTGAAAAACTCGAACCGGCTGAACTTCTTCTGCCGAAAACTGAAGAACAAAAGCCGGTCGTCGCCCCGCCTTGATGGGGCGATTTTTTATTCGCCGCATTTGCTTCCCGTGATAGGATGACGGCATGAAATCCAAGACCCCGCAGTTCGACGCCGCGCTCGATGCATACTATTCAAAACTCGAACTCGATGAAAAAGGCGGGCAGACGCGAACGTGCCGCATTTCGGGAAAATCGTTTTACATACGCTCAGAAGATATCGGCTTTTATAAAAGCATCCGCGTGCCGCTTCCGACCGTTTCGCCCGACGAGCGCCATCGGCAAAAATTCGCATTCACTAATATTTATAATCTTTTCAAGCTCAAATCCGCCCATTCCGGAAAAATCATCGTTGCGATGTATCCGCCCACTACGCCGTATAAAATCTATGAACACGCTTTTTGGTTCGGCGACCAATGGGACCCGATGGACTACGGCCGCTTCGTTGACGCTGACGCGCCGTTTTTCGACCAATTCAAAAAACTCACGCTCGATGTTCCACGCATCAACCTGTTCATCGACCCCGCAAGCGTGAATACCGAGTATGCGAATGTCGTGCTGCGCGTAAAAAATTGCTATCTTGTCTTCGATTCCGTCGATGCGGAGGACTGTTGGAACGGCGCGGGATTCATCCATACGAAAAATTCCGGAAATTGCGCGGGGCTTTTTTACGGCGACACCTGCTACGGATTGCTTGATTGCAAGAATATGTACCGCTCGTTCTGGTGCGAGCAATCGCAGGACTGCCAAAATTCCTATTTCCTCTACGACTGCCGCGACTGCGATTCCTGTTTCGGCTCCGTCAATCTCCGCCATAAGAAACATTATTTTTTGAATGAACCCTTAAGCAAGGAGGCGTATGCGGCGCGCATCAAAGAGCTCGATTTCGGAAGCCGCGATGTCGTGGAGCGCTACAAAAAGCAATTCGAAGAGCTCAAACAAAAAGCGATTCACCGCCCGAACCACAACGAAAACACAACCAATAGCGTCGGCGACCGGCTGATGAATTCAACGAACTGCTACCAATCATCGTTCATGGATGGCGCCCAAAATGTCGCCTATTCCATGGGCGGACTCAATAATCGCGATTCCTACCACGGTTTCGGCGGCATCAATGTCGAGCGGGGATACGAGAACCTGACCTCGCTCGATACCTATGGCAGTAAATTTTGCTACTTCGACAAAGAGGGGCGCGGCCTTGAATATTCATGGGAATGCGCGGGATGCGAAGATTGCTTCGGTTGCGTGGCGCTCTCCAAGAAAAAATTCTGCATTTTCAACAAGCAATATACGGAAGATGAATACTGGCCGTTGGTGGACGCCATCAAAACCGCGATGCTCGAGCGCGGGGAATACGGAGAATTTTATCCGCCACATCTGTCGCCCTTTCCCTACAACATTTC
>JACOVJ010000017.1 GCA_016177385.1 Candidatus Niyogiibacteriota bacterium | reverse complement strand
TAACGCGGGAAATTTATTCGGAACGATCTGGACCCACCAATCGTTCAATTCCGGCTCGACACCCTCGGTGCGTTTCGACGGATGCGGAAACCATAACAGCGGCTCAGCATTCCCTGATTTTTGCGGGTCATCGAACGGACACCCTTTCACCACGCTCGATAGCCGGTCGCGGTGATCGGGTTTGGCGCGAGGGCGTTTCGCCCGTCCGGACGCAACCAAAATCCAATCACCCGAAACCGTATCTCGGCGGAACTCGGAACCCGATACCGGTCCTTTTTTCTTCATCATGCCGCGTATCGCCTCATGATTAAATTCAAACGCACCATCGCAGTTTCCCACAATACGCGAAAATACGTCGAGAACCGCACATGGCTCATGGGATCATTGATCCAGTAAACCGGAATGATGCCGATGCGGTAGTCAAATTTTCTCGCAAGTGCGAGCGCCTCGACATCGAACCCCCAGCCGGGAATGCGTTGGCGGGAAAAAATTTTTTCGGCCGCAGTATCACGGAACGCCTTGAATCCGCATTGCGTATCCCAAATGCCCCAAACCGCGACCACTTGAATGAAAAGATTGCCCGCCATTCCCAAGATGCGTTTGTGCCACGGCTGAGAAATGGCTTGGCGCGCGCCTTCGGCATCCCATGAATGGCGCGACCCGATGACCACGGCGCATCCCGTATCAAAAAGGGGGCGCATTTTGTCAAAATGTGCGATATCCGTGGAATTGTCCGCATCCGTGAAAAGGCGGATCTCTCCTTTGGCGCGAAGCATGCCGGTCTTTACGGCGTCGCCTTTGCCGCGATTTTGGGCGCGCGTCTGGGCGATGACGGAAAGATTCGGGATCACGCTCCCTTTTCCTTCCGCCACCTCTACGGTACGGTCGGTCGAACCGCCCGAGACCACCAGAACTTCGGATGAAAAATCCCGCTTTTTTAAATACTCTCCAATCGCGTCGAGCGTCCGGCCGATGCGCTTTTCTTCGTTATACGCAGGCACAATGACCGAAAGGTAGGGCTTGTCCATATCGACCATTCTATCACGCCAAACCCCGAGGGTAACCCTTTTCTGATTCCTAAGGGTTACCCTCGGGGCGCTTGCGGCGGTCGAGAAAAGATTGCAAAATAACGGCCGCCGAAGCGGCGTCGATGTTTTTCGGCCTCGCTTCGCCCGCCTTCGCGTGGCTGTAGCCCGCTTCGGCGAGGCGAAAGCCCGATGCGGTTTTTACGGCCGCGGAACTATATACTTCATTTTCAAAATGCACAGGTAGGCCGAATTCTTTTCCAAGCTTTTGGGCGAATCGGCGAACCTCGCCGGACAATTTGGTTTCTTTGCCGTCAAGTCCCACCGGAAGCCCCAAAACGATCTCAGATACTCCCTCGGCGACCTGCTGAAATAAAAAATCCCGCACGCTCACCCATTCATTGGGAAGCACCGTGCGGGGAAACGCGATTTTCTGCCCCTCATCGGAAACCGCGATACCGATCTTTTTCGTTCCATAATCAACCCCTAAAACTCTTGGCATTCGGTCATTGTAAAGGAGTGCTCCTAAAAGAAAAAGCCCCGAGTACATTCGGGGTAAAAACCACTAAGCTCTCTTTTTTGCTTCCATTTGCTCGTGGAACTCGATCGCTTTATTCAATTGCTCATGAAGACTTTTCGCCTCTCCGGGCGACATTGCGGCGATAAAAAAGGGGCGTTCTTCTGAATCATGCAAAAGAGTAAGAGTGATCCCATCCGCAATCGGCCTTGCATGATCTTGGTAGGGATAAAATGCGTTACATTCAAGACGCGCCCCATCAAGATTCATCGATGTCATCATGCTAAAACCTACTCTACAACGCAATTTAATGTACATGATCGCTCCCATTCAAGAATTTTCTTCCTAGAAAAATGTATATTACTTTTCACGCTCTGTCAACACCTCCGCGCCGGTTTTCGTGATGATAAGCGTATGTTCAAAATGGCTCGCGCGGGAGCCGTCCTTGGTTTTCCATGCCCACCCGTCCTCGGCCATAGATACTTTCGGACTGCCCTCGGTAAGCATCGGCTCGATCGCGATGACCATTCCCTCGACCAGTTTTTCGCCGGTTCCTGTCTTCCCCCAATTCGGGATCTGCGGGTCTTCGTGTACCGCAAGCCCCACGCCATGACCCACGAGTTCACGGATGACGCCGAAACCCCGCGCTTCGGCGAACGACTGCACCGCATGGCCGATATCGCCGATATGCGCCCCCGGTTTAGAGACCGCGATCGCGCGCAGAAGCGACTCTCGCGTTGTGTCATTCAAACGCTTCGCGCGTTCATCGATTCTCCCGACACCCACCGTAACGGCCGCATCCGTGCATAAT
>JACOVJ010000016.1 GCA_016177385.1 Candidatus Niyogiibacteriota bacterium | reverse complement strand
CATCGGCGATATCCGGTTTCTTGCCGAGAACGGCGCCGAACTCATCGTGACGGACCTGAAATCACGCAAAGAGCTTCGCGAATCGCTTGCAAAATTGCGCGGACTTCGCGGCGTGCAGTATGTGTTGGGCGGTCATCGCCTTGTGGATTTCCGCGGGCGCGATTTTATTTTGAAAGCGGCGGGCGTCGCGCTGGATTCGCCCTTTATCGCCGAGGCGCGAAAACACGGCATCCCCGTGGAAATGGACGAATCGCTTTTTATGAAACTGGCGCCCCCGATCGTTTCGATCGGCATCACCGGTACGCGCGGAAAGACGACCACGACCCATCTTTTGTACGAGATCCTGAAAGCGCCGAAGTCGCCGATCGTCTACACAGGTCGCCGGACGTATCTCGGCGGCAATGTACGCGGCATGGCAACGCTCCCGTTGCTCGACGACGTGCGGGCGGGCGACGCGGTCGTTTTTGAACTTTCAAGCTGGCAATTGCAGGGGTTCGGCGATGCCCGCATTTCGCCGAACATCGCGGTAGTTACGAATTTCATGGATGACCACTTGAATTATTATCACGGCGACCGCGATGCGTATTGGCGCGATAAGACGCAGATTTTCCGGCATCAAAAAGAGGGCGATGTTGTGGTGGCGACGCCGGACGTGGCGCGCCGTATCCGAAAAATGCGTCCAACGATCAAAAGCCGCCTGATCGTTGCGCGCCCATCGGACGTGCCGCGTTCGTGGAAGGTTCGCTTGGCAGGGGAGCATAACCGCGCGAATCTTGCCTGTGCGCTCGGCGCGGCCCAAGCGCTTGGTGTTCCCTGCTCCATCGTAAAAAAAGTTGCGGAGTCCTTTGCGGGCGTCGAAGGGCGCCTCGAGCGCATCCGCGTATATAATGGTATCGAGGTCTACAACGATACGACCGCGACCACGCCCGATGCGACGCTCGCCGGTCTTAAGGCGCTCTCACGCAAGAGGAACATTATTTTGATTTTGGGCGGTGCGGATAAAGGGCTTGATATGAAAAAATTGCTCTCGGCACTCCCGCGCTACGCTAAAACCGTGATTCTGCTCGCGGGTTCGGGGACCGACCGCATCCGGAAAGCGGTACACGGACTGGCGCATATTCAGGTTTTTGATGCGGCCACGCTTCGTGAGGCAGTACGGTTTGCAGTAAAAGCGGCAAAAGCGGGGGAGCGGATCCTTTTGAGTCCGGCATTCGCGTCGTTCGGGGGGTTTAAGAACGAGTTCGACTGCGGCGAGCAATTCGATAAACTGGCCAGAAAACTCAAATGATCTCTGATTTTAAAATGATCCACGCCATTCATTTCATCGGTATCGGCGGCGCCGGAATGTCGGCGCTCGCGCACCTGATGCTCGCGCGCGAAAGACGCGTCTCGGGCTCCGACCTTTACCATTCGGAGGCGACGCGCTCACTCGAAGCGGCCGGAGCGCGCCTCGCATACGGACACGCCGCGGCGAACGTCCCGTCGGACGCCGAGGCGGTCGTTTACACGGTCGCGGTGGACGGGAAAAATTCGGAACTCGCGGAGGCGAAAACGCGAGGGCTCCCGCTTTTTACCTACGCCGAATTTTTGGGGCTGGTTTCGCGGGGTTCCAAAACCATCGCGATATCGGGAACACATGGCAAAACCTCGACCACGGGAATGATCGCGCGCATTTTGCGCGATGCAGGGCTCGATCCATCGGTGATCGTGGGCGGGACGCTCCGCGATCTCGGGGCGAATTACGCGCTGGGTTCGGGCGACTATTTCATTGCGGAAGCGTGCGAATACCGCCGGTCGTTTTTGAATTTAACGCCGCACATCCTCGTCATCACGAATATCGACAACGACCATTTGGATTATTATACCAGCATTGCGGATATTCAGGAGGCGTTCCGCGAATTTTCGGGGCGCCTCGACGGGAACGACGTGTTGGTGTGCGACCCGAAGAATGCGGCACTTATACCGGTCGTGCGGGGCCTTACATGCCGTATCGTGGATTACGCTGCGTTCATTGCGCCGGAACTGAAATTACAAGTGCCCGGCGCGCACATGCTCCGGAATGCGGCCGCGGCTCTTGCAGTTGCGAGCGTTCTCGGAATCGGCCCTGATATCGCACAAAAAGCGCTCGAACAATTTTCGGGCGTGGTGCGCCGGTTCGAATACAAAGGCAAAACGCGCAAGGGCGCCGATGTGTATGACGACTATGCGCATCATCCGTCCGAGATCCGCGCAACGCTCGCGGCGGCGTGCGAACGGTTTCCGTCGAAAAGGATTCGCGTCATCTTCCAACCGCATCTCTATAGCCGCACCAAATTATTACTCGACGATTTTGCCGCGAGTTTCGGAGACGCCGATGAGGTGGTTTTTGCGCCGATCTATGCTGCGCGCGAGGAGCCCGATTCCGAGATTTCATCCGAGCGACTGGCGGAGGCGGCGCGCGCGCATCATCCCCATGTCGTCGCTCTCCAGAGTTTTGACGATATAAGCCGCCATTTTGCGGGCGCGGGCGCGGCCGACGTTATTTTCACTTTGGGCGCGGGCGACATTGGAACTCTCGGCGGCCTGCTCGTTCACGGCGGCGAGAAGTGATTGAATACGGGTATGGCCACCACCGTTGAAGAGATCAAGGAAAAATTGAACATCGCAGATGTCGTAAGCTCCTACATCCGCCTTGAAAAGGCGGGCGTCAATTTCAAAGCGTCCTGCCCTTTTCATGCCGAGCGCACGCCGTCCTTTTATGTGACGCCGTCGCGCCAGATATGGCATTGCTTCGGGTGCAACAAGGGCGGCGACATTTTCCGGTTCGTGATGGAGATCGAGGGCGT
>JACOVJ010000086.1 GCA_016177385.1 Candidatus Niyogiibacteriota bacterium | reverse complement strand
TGGCGAAACCTCGGGCACGATGAAATGGGCGCTCCAGTTCTTGGAAGAACTCCGGCAGGAAGCCATCGCACATCTCGTTCCGTAAAAACACCCCCCATCTTTCCGGTGGGGGGATTTTTTTATTTCACGCTTTCGATTTCCTCGACGATGCGCTCGACCGCGTTTTTTGGAGAGCCGATCTCCGGAGGCGGCTTCAGGATGGGGCGCCCGATGACCAAATAGTCCGCGCCCGCGCGGATCGCTTCGGCGGGTGTTGCCGCGCGTTTTTGGTCGTTCGCCGCGGCCCACGCCGGCCGGACGCCCGGAGTCACAATGATCATCGAATTGAATTTGGAAAATCCCCGGATCGTCTGCGCCTCCTGCGGCGAGCACACAATGCCGTCCGCGCCCGAATCCGAAAGTATATGCGCGAATTGCAGAACTTTCCGGTCCGGCATATCGCCGAAAATCGAGAGGCATTCGGTTTCGGCGAGCGACGTCAAAACCGTGACCCCCAAAATTTTTGCCGAGCCGCGTTCTGCGACGGCCGCGCAAATGGATTCCCATCCGGCCGATGCATGGATCGTCAGCATGTCCGCGCCGTGACTCACGGCCGCTTTCACCGCGCCCGTCATCGTGTTCGGGATATCGGCAAACTTCCCGTCATACATCAAATTCCGGCCTTGCCGCTTCACCAATCCGGCGGCGCGCGGGGCGCCAACCATATTCATCAATTCAAGACCGACCTTGAACCACGAAACACAATCGCGCAGTGCGTTCACCGTAAGCCATGCTCGTTCGCCATCGCTCATATCGAGCGGCACAATAATCCGGTCTCTCGCATTCATCCGGAACTCCTTTGCAGAATTCTCCTGCCAAACTCTATCACCGAAATCACAAAAAACAACCCCGACGTATCGTCGGGGTTGTTTTCATGCGCCCTCGGTAGGAATCGAACCTACATCAGCGGCTTAGAAGTCCGCAGTTCTGTCCATTGAACTACGAGGGCGAGAAACGCAGTATACCGAAAAATTATGGGTTTTACAACGACGGGTCCGCCTCGGCGAGCCTCAGCGAGACGGGTCGCCGGGCGCCGGTTCGTTCAAAATGCGCCGGGACTCCCGCTCCCGCGCATCCAGCAGTTTCATCACATTCGCAAGCTCGGTCCGGTTGACCGCCACTTGCGCGAGATCGAAACCGGATTCGGAGGCCGAACGGATCGCGCGGGTCGAAATGACAAAAAATCCGATATTGAATGCAAGGGTCAAAACGAGGAGCGCGGCCGCTCCGATGAGCAAAACCGGCCACCACCGTTTCGGATGCATTTCCTGATTCGCCAACAAATGAAAGCCGCCGCGAGGCATCTCGAGCCGCACCATCGCCAACAATCGCACCGGTATATTTTTGGGATCCATGTTATTGCGTAAAACTCGTTAACTGAAACTGAAAGGTCGAGGACCAGTTTTTCTTCTGCTCATTTTTCATGAACTGCACGCTATCCCACGAAATGTGATATGGCGAATTTTCCAAAAGCGCGGCCAGGCGATAGAGGCCCGCAAAACTGCCGGAGGAGCGAATGCGAAACGACGGGAATCCGTCCGCGGTTTGCGGAAGCGTAGCCGATTCGATCGTGAGTTCAGTTCCTGACTGGCGCCCGAGCCGTTCAATGTCCTCGATGAGCCCGACGAGCGTGTCTCGGGTCGCAAAAACGCCGGATAATTTTTTCTGGTCCGCCTCGATGTCGGACAAAAAAACGGAGAGCGTACGGATGTTGTCCTGCTTCGCCTCGGCAGCGGAGATCGCGCGCGCCAGACGATCCGCTTCGCGCTCAGCATGACCGACCTGCGAATACACATACCACCATCCGGCCGCGAACATCCCGTTCACCAGAAGAACAATAATGATCGTCCGCGTGATCTTCGGACTCATGGGCGAAGAACGGCAGTTATCTGGTAATCCACGTCGGTTTCCCGCAGTAAGTTCGATATCGGCGACTCCACGCTTTCGATGCCCGGCCGGGTTTTTAATCGGTCAAAAAATACCAGAAGCGATGCGCGGCTCGCCGCATTTCCGGCGATGGTCAGGCGCGCTTTCCGGTCCGCCATTTTCGCTCCGGCCGCAAACGACGCGGTCGTGATGGCAACGCCCGCCGGACGGGCGGAAAGCGCCGCATCGAACGCAGGGATCGCGCGGGCGGCCCCCCGATCCTCGCTCTGATACTGACGAATTTGCCGATTCAATGTGCGAATGGACGCTTCGATCTCGGTCACCCGCCCGTAGAGCGCTCCTTGCTCGATCGCATCCAATTGCCGGCCGAGTTCGCGCTCCTGCGCGCTGAATGCGAACCATGCCGGCGCGAGCAAAACGATGTTCGTAAGGATCACGAGCGTGACAAGCCACCCGAATGCAGTGGTAACGCGCCGGCGATACTCGGCGCGAATGATTTCTTTTTGCTCCTCAGGCAATAAATTGATGGCCATGTGAATTTATTCTCCCCGGACGGCGCGAAGCGCCATTCCGACCGCGACCGCGAATCCCAACGACTCGTTGAACGGGATCTCGGGAACATACTCATCGAATGCGCTGACATTCTGCCACACGTTCCCCATAAAAACAGGAAGCCGGAGTTTTTGCGCAAGATATTCCTTAAAGCCGATCAAATTCGCATCGCCTCCGCAAAGAATGATCTTCGAGATCTGCGGGTGCGCCTGATGGGCGTGTTCGGCGTGCGTATTCCAGAAAAGCACATGACGCTGAATCTCGTCCGCCACCGCCGCCACGATCGGGAAAAGCGCATTGAATACGGCGTCATTTTTCTTTCCTTTGATCATTCCTTTTTCTTTTTTTGTCCTTTCCGCTTCGGACGCGCTCACGCCAAGCGCTTTCATGAGCCCCTCATCGAGTGATTCGCCGGCAACGCTGACCGTGGACGTGAACCGGACCGTAGCGCCGACCACGATCACGAAGGTCGTACGCGTCTTGCCGAAATCCACGATCATCACGGGCGCCAGAGCGCCGCCCGGCGGCAGGAGCGAGCGCGCGAGTGCCTGCGTTTCCATTTCGAACGCTACCGGCTGGAGTCCGGCATCCAAAAACACCCGTACATACTGTTGGGCAAGCATTCTCGGGAATGCGTACACGACAACGTCCGCATGCGTTGGCGCGTCATCTCTGATGCCGTCGTGCGCGACCCGCTCCTCTCGAGGAATCACCTGATGATCGAAGAGCGCTTCGGCCGGCGGAAGCGGAATATGTTCCGGAAGCTCAAGCTCGATCGCGCCGCGCAATGCCGCCGCTTCCAAATTCGGCAATTGCAGGGTCGCAACGTAGGCGCGCTCCTCCGGCAAGGATGCGATGACATACCCCGTCCCCAGTGGTTTAAAAATGGACGCGAGAACTGACGATAACTCTGCGGGTTTCTTGATCTCGCCTGCTTCCACGATATTCGCTTCGAACTTTTTTGCCCCGAATCTCCCGAGACGCAGCCCGCGGCGCGTCGAGAGAAGCTCGGCATATTTGACCGACCGGTCGGAGATGTCAACGGCCATCGTCGGCATATCCAGAAATTTCGGCGGAGGAAAAAATCGCGCGAGGTGCATACTGTTATCGTATCACACGGCCGGTCTTCCGGACGCCCGGACTAGGGGATCTCCTTCCACGAATCGATGAAAAATCCGCCGGCCGGTCCGGACTCGAACAGGAGATTCGCGAGACCGGTTTGATAGATCACCTGTGCTGTGTTCCGAAGCTCGATCTCATAGGCCGACACTTCGCGGAGCTGGGCGCTCGATTGGATGACGATCTTCCCGTGGCGCGCGTAGACCAGAACATCGCCCGACGCGCTGTTCTTCACATGGACAGCGATCTCGTCCCCGCCCTGTTCGGCGCTCGAATTTTGTGAAATGAACAAAATATAGGACCCTTCGGTGCCGGAACCGAAAAATTCGGTTGAATTTTCCAGCGACACCTTACTCGATGTGGTGCGGTTCGCCGGATCGTCGACAATGATCGCGATGCTTTTCTTGCCGAGCGCGGGGTCAATGCGGATCGTTGCCGTATTTTCCGTATCAAGATTCCCCGTGATCCACAGCGGCCCCGCGAGCGTCAGGTCCGCGCTATTCTCAACCTCCACATTACAGGTGATCTTTGCCGGTCCCAGTGTCACAGTGCCCTGAATTTTATACGGGCAGGGCGAACTGATGATCGTGGTCGTCGCCGCTTGCTCCCATGCGTCAATGGTCGCATCCGTGATCGCGAGATCCGCGTCGGACTGATCCGAGCTTCCGGGGTGCGATACGCCGCCGACGGTCGTTCCGGAAATGACCTGATAATAGGCGTCGCGGTCGATCTCGGAATTCCGGATGATATGCGCGTAGACACTGCCCGTCGCATGAACGCCGTCCGCAAGACCGTCCGCGCCTCCGGAAATAACATCGCCGTACGCGATATTTTTATTCTCGCCCGTGACCGGCCCATTCGAGAAAACATTTCCCCGCACCGATGAAGAGTTTTTCATATGCAGACCGCCGTCGCCGACCTGTATGCCATAATTGAACGCCGCTTCGGTCCCCTCTTCGAGAACCGCTTTTACGGCGCGGCGAGCATTTGAATCTGCGCCGCGCGCCTCGATCTCGATGGCGTTAGCAACATCAGTCACGGTTATTGTCACGGAGAGGTCGCCCTCCGTATACGAAACCGACGACGGCATGTTTTTTCCGGCTTTCGAACGGTAGAGCGCGTCCTCGAGCGCCCCTTCGGCATACACATAGCTCCGCTTCGATTTCTCAAGCGTCTTTACCTGCCGAAGTTCGCTTACGGCGAGCCCTCCGAATCCGCCGGCAACGGCCAAAGAAATGAATATAAAAAAGAGAACCGCCGTTAAAGCCGCTTGCCCGTCCGAAGCTCTGAAAGAGCGAGGGAGGGCCTGACCGGAGGATCGTTTGGAAAATTCGTTCTGCCGCATGATCAATAGCCGCCGCGCAAAACGACCGTGTTAAAAAACGACCGGATCGTCGTGGTTGCCCTGCCCGCCGCTTGAAGCGTAAGCTCGATGCGCACGGCTTGCGAGTGGGGCGTTACGATCTTGGTAACAATGAATTTCGTCGTCGAGGATGTCGGGGACGTCAGATATTCGACCGCGCCGCCGTCCTGCTGGAACGCAATGCGGCCGCCGGAAACATAAAAGTCCTTGTTCGCGCTTGTCGGGTCCGACGAACTCCGGACCGTATCGAGCGACAGGCGTGACGGATGCGAGCCGAGCATGCTTGCCGCATCATCCACCACGGATGCCAAACGTACTTCGCGCGTGATGCGCTCAAGAGCCGTTTCGCCATCCTGCGTCACGCGCCGTACGGTCTTTGCCTCCGTAAATGCTCCCGCCATCCCCAGGATCGCTTGGACAACGAACACCGAAAGTGCGGCCACGATCGCGGCGTAGACGACAATTTCCATAAGAGTGAATCCTTGTGTGCGCGTCATGGCTCTAAAAAGAGATTGGTAACATACGTTGTGCTGCTCGCGACGAGCATCCGTCCGCGTTCGTTCCACGCGACCGAAACTTCAACCTTCCTCGTATCGGGGTCGTTGGTTCCGGATGCCGCGATGTTCTGCGATGCATCACGCAAAACCGCGCGCACGACAACGGAACGCGTAAATATCGAGTCGGTCGTTTGCGGGCTCGTTGTTGCACTCCATTGGCCGCCGGAAAATACCAGATACAGCGATTGATCGGGCGTTAAATTTTCAATGGCCGCCCAACTGGTGTCGCGGATCGTTTTTATTGCCTCGAATCCTTCTTCCAATAAAAATCCGGCGCGCGTCCGATCGGAGGCCTCGGTGGTCGCGCGGTACGCAAGCCGCGCGACGCCGGAAAGCGCAAAAAGCGCCGTGGCGATCAAACCGACGGATATCACGATTTCAAGAATGGCGAACCCCGCATCATTGCGCATACCCAGTAGTACAACGTCGAATGAATTTTTGCGTTTTTGCTTAGTACCGTTATGATGATTCATTAAAAATTTAATCACGCCCGTCATGTATAGTGAATTAAAAAATTAACGCACTTCGACGTTATACTACTGGGCATAGAGGAGACCGGTTACGGTTATGGTGAACGCGCGGATCTTGCTTGGGTCGCTTTTCAGACGGAACGATACGCTCCCCGCGCCCGAAGCATTGCCGGTCAGACGCTCGAATACGACCGCACTTCCGGGGACGGTGATCGAATAGGCCTCCACACGCGGCGAAAAAGGATATGCCTTATTGCCGGCCGCGCCCTCTGCATAGGAGGCACCTTGAAACAAAACGGCCCGTCCGGATTCAAAATGGACGCCGAATTGATTATCGAGCTCGGATGCAAGCGTACGAGAGCGCGCCTCGCGCACCAGATCCATCGCGTCATCCATTGCGCGCGCAAGCTCTTGTGCATCGCGAAAACGGAAAAATGCCGCCGTGCCGATCGAAGCAAGCAATAAAAGGATGAGGACCGCGATCGCCAGTTCAAGAATGGAAAATCCTTTTGCCATATTAAATCCCTCCGCTGACCGAATAGATCGGTTGGATCATGGAGATCGCAAAAAATCCGACGACGACCCCGATGATGATCATGAGGATCGGTTCGATGATCGTCGAGAGCGATTTGGTTTCTTCGGCGACCTCTTCCTCGAAAAAAACGGCGAGGCGTTCGAGCATTTCGGACAACTTTCCGGTTTCCTCCCCGACCGCGATCATTTCACCCACGACCACGGGATAGAGATTGGAATGTTTTACGAAAACCGCGGAGATCGGATTTCCCTTCTGGATCTCGGCGCGCGATTCTTCGAGTACTTTTTTGAACCGCGGATTCTGGACCACGTCCATCGTCACGGAGAGCGCTTCCACGATCTCGACGCCCGAACCGATGAGCGACGACAGGGTCCGCGCAGTGCGGGCCGCATTCACCTTCCTGACAATGCCGGAAATAACGGGCAGCCGAAGCAAGGCGATCCCGGTCGCGCGCCGGCCCCAGGCAGATACCGCCGCGGCAATGCTCCCGCCGACCACAAGAAGCGAAAGAATGCTTGCCAGGATCTCGTGATTCAAAAAGAATTCGCTCACGCCGATGACAAAGCGCGTCGTCGGGGGAAGCTCGACGTCCAATTCCTCAAACGTTGCGAGCAGCGTCGGCACCACAAAAATGAGCATGAGGATGCCGATCGCCAGCATTGCGATGAGAATGATCGCGGGATACATGAATGCGCCCCGCACTTTGCGGATGAGATCGTAATCGCGCTCCATCTGCATCGCGACCAATTTCAGCGATTCTTCGAGCCGCCCCGATGCCTCGCCCGCGCGCACCATGGCGCGGAACAATTTCGAAAAAATCGCCGGATGCTCCTCCATGGCCTGCGACAGCGATTTCCCTTTCGTGACCGAAACCGAAAGATCGGTCAACGCTTTTGAAAACCGTTGGTTCGACGTCTCGCGCGACAGCACCTCCAAGCTTCTGACGATGGAAACGCCCGCGCCCGACATGACCGAGAGATTGCGCGCGAACATCATTTTATCGGCAAGCGATATACGGCCGAACAGCGATACGCTGAATCGCCGCGACGCCGCAGACGCCTCTTTCGATGCAATAAGAAAATAGCCTTTTTTCCGGAGCGTAGCCGCGAGCGCGAATTTGTCAGCCGCCTCTTCGCGGCCCTC
>JACOVJ010000082.1 GCA_016177385.1 Candidatus Niyogiibacteriota bacterium | reverse complement strand
CGCCGCGTCGGGGGCCGCGATCCTGCTTGCCGCGGGCGAGAAAGGCAAGCGGTTCGCCCTTCCCAATGCGGAGATCATGATCCATCAGGTTTTGGGCGCCGCCGAAGGGCAGGCGACCGAGATCGAGATCTCGGCAAAACATATTTTGCGCATCAAAGAAAAACTCAATAAGATTCTGGCGGACGAAACCCGCCAGGCCGTCGCCACAATCGAGCGCGACACGGACCGCGATTTCTACATGGATGCCGACGAGGCGAAAAAATACGGGATCCTCGACAAGATCATCCGGTCGAAAGAGACGAAATAAATGACAAAACCCCGCAATCCCTGCGGGGTTCGTGCTTTATGCGGCATCATGCCGCAGTTGCGGCCGTTCCAGATTCTTCCGAAGCCATTCCGTGCATTCCGAGTCCGATATGCCCGCCATTTGGATGGCGGCCTCGTTCTGGTGGCATTGGCAAAGAACGATTTCCGCATGTGGAAACGCAAGAAAAACCTCCCGCTTCAGCCGCTCGTTCGCGATGCGGCTAAAGCGATGCACGTTCGTTCTGCATCCTTTCCACCAACACCGCGGATGATGCGCCGTACTTGCATGATGCCGCTGCTCATTGCAACCGACGCAATCATGCGGGACCACTTGAACATACGGGTGATTTGGCGGCGGTCCGGCGGGCTCAAAATCCGGCCGTTCGTATTCATATTCTCCTGCTTGTGCTGAAAATTCCATCGCGTTCTCCTCTCCATGATGACCGCGATTGATGGTACCGAAAGCTTCCTCCCCAAGGTGCTTTCTCCAAAAGCAAAATATCGTATTTCTAGCAACATGTCAACTGCCCATCCAAAATATGCTATAGCATAAATTGGATGGGATAAGATCAAAAAAGATTGTAAAAAGTTTAAAAAAACTACTCCCCCATTTTCTTCCACCCCCAAAAGGCGGCAAGGGTGAAGAGCGCCATAAGAAAGGCCGAGAGCAAAAACGGCGCATTGATGCCGTAGCGGTCCGCGAGCGGCCCCACGATCAAGATGCCGATACCGCCGGACAACGCACCCACGGCGCGGTATACGCCGTTCAATTCCCCGATATGCGCCTTGGGCATGAAGCCGGTCGCGCGGCCGCCGAGCGCGGGCGCCATCAGCGCGAACGAAAGTCCCAGCAAAAACGCAAACACCGCCAGCCATCGCAGATCATGCGTCGCGTAGAGCGCCGCCAAAATAGCGGTCGCCGCGCTGCCGCCCGCAAGGACGATCGCGCGATTAGAAATGTGGTCGGCAAGGATCGCGAACGGCGCTTCAAAGATCAGGGGCGCTAACGACAACGCAAAGATCATCCCGATCTGGACCGGGGTCGCGCCCAACGCCTCCGAAAAAAGCGGGAGCAGCACCGCGCCCACGCCCGCGCCCGCGAGCCCGAATAAAAACGACAGTTTGCTTAAAAACACCAGTTGCCGGTTGCCTAAAAAATCGCGGATGCTTTCGCGCCATGCTGATAGTCGGAGCGCCGGGACGGCGCGGGACCAGTCCGACGACCCGCTATGATCCGGCAAAAAGAAAATGGCAAGAAAAAGCGCCGTCGCAATGATCGCGGGAGCGATATAAAAAAGCGGCACGATCCCGATCTCGGCAACGACGAAACCGCTCGCGATCGCGCCCAAAAAAACCGCGAAGTTGAATCCCGCGTCCGCAAATCCGATCGCTTCTGCGCGCTGATGCGGGGGGCTGTGGGAACGAATGTAGGTTTCGGTCGTGGACCAAAGCCCGGTCGCAAGAAACGCATGATAAAACCGGAATAGGGTGAATTGAACGATGGTCCGCGCAAGGGCGAGTACTGGGCCAAGCGGCAGATACAAAAGGAAAAAAAACGCGATCAACTTCTTTTTTGAAAGAATATCGGCGAGGCGTCCGATGGGAAGGGACCAAAACGCCAAGAACATGTAGAAAAACGCGGTCACGAACGCAGTTTGCGTATAATCGCCCAAAACCTGCTTAAAGTAGATCGGGAGAAAAGGGTCCCATAACCCCCAGAACACCGAGTACACGCCCAAGACGAGCGTGACCCACTTGATCGAGCGCGGAAGCGTACGGAAATCACGGCGCGCCAAGGAAAGCCCGCCAAAAAATTTCGGCATAAAATTTAGGCGGGCCAGCCTCGCCGACAAGTCTAGGCGGGTAAGCGCGCGGAACCATCGGGTCATGATTTTGAAAGAATAGAAATAAGCGACACACCGGTCATGTCCGGTCCCGACCGGAGCCCTAGAAGTTCGAGTACGGTCGGCGCCACATCGGCGAGCACGCCGCGCACGTCCCGATATCGTTTCAGGATCTCGGCATCCGAACGCCCGTCTTCCCATTGAACCTCGGACGTTGCCAGAAAAAAAGGAATGGGGTTCGGCGTGTGTTTGGTACGCACCTCGCCTGTCTGACGGTAAAGCTTTTCCTCCGCATTGCCGTGATCGGATGTGATAACGAGCGCTCCGCCGCGCTTGAGCACCGCCGGGACGACCGCGGCCATGGCTTGGTCCAGCGCCTCGATCGCGCCGGCGGTCGCATTGAAATTTCCGGTATGCCCCACCATATCGGCATTGGCATAATTGGCAAGAATAAAATCATACGTTTCCAAGCCGCCGAGCAGAGCTTCGGTGATCTGGGGCGCCGACATTTCGGGCGCTTTTTCCGGCGGCGTTTCGGGCGACGGGATCAGGATCCAGTCCTCGTTGGGATAGCGCTCCTCGCGCCCGCCGTTGAAAAAATACGTGACATGCGCATATTTTTCGGTTTCGGCAATATGGAGCTGGCGGAGCCCCGCATCGGATACGATGCGCGCGAGCGGCCACTCGATCCCGAGCATCGGGAACGCGACCGCCACAGGAAACGACCGGTCGTATTCCGTCATGGTAACGAAAAAAAGATCGGAAAT
>JACOVJ010000081.1 GCA_016177385.1 Candidatus Niyogiibacteriota bacterium | reverse complement strand
TGGCGGATCGAGACCAAGCCCGTCGGGACTGCGAGAGCTTTTCAAAACCGAATGCCGCTCTGCTTTTTCAAAAACCGCCATAGGTGTGCGCACATTACCCGAGTTGCTTGACTGCGACTCGGTTTTTTATCATACTTATTCCGATAACATCGGGACTTTGATAATTGAAGAAGGAGAGGAAATGCCGAGTGAAATGGTACGGTATGCATCTGTGGACACGCCGTCGCCGAGTGCGGATTGGCGGAAACTGCTCAAAGAGGACCGCCTGCGTATTATCTCGTATGCGCTCACGAATGGACCGGCGGGCCTGAAAGACGCCGTCGTCGTACGGGACGCGCGAGAGGACGGGCAGATCATCGTGGACCTCACGGAGCCGATGTCCGCCGCCAAACGTGGAACCCTGCTCTTGGATCTCGAGGAGTTTCTGAAAGAGGCGGTTGATCCGGGTCTTGTCGTTTGGGTGATGCCGCAGGGCGATCTCAATACGCTTCGACATTTTCGCGGAGTGGAGGTGAAAGCATGAACGAGAGCGGTTCGGCGGTCCAGACGCGCGAGGGCGCGCTGATCTTGGATTCCCACAAACTTGCGTGGCATAGCGATCGCGTCGAGGCATGGGAGTCGGGAGAACGCATTGCGCCGGTGGGCGTGGACATGGCGCTGACGCGTACCTGTGGAGCGATGTGCACGTTCTGTTACGCCATGGTGCAGGAATCGCAATCGCGCGAGCTGATCACGCCCGATGACGCTTTGCGGCTTGCGGATGATTTCGCCGCCGTCGGTGTGCGCAGTGTCTCTCTCGTGTCGGACGGGGAAAGCACGCTTTCCCGCGCGTATGTTCCGTTCATCCAGGCGCTTGCGGATGCGGGCATTGATGTCGCCAACGCGACCAACGGCTGGGAGTGGGGACCCGAAAAAATCGAGAAAGTTCTGCCGCATCTGACATGGGTGCGCTTCACGGTGGCCGCCGGAACGCCGGAGGGCTATGCGAACATCATGTACAAGGGCCCCGAACACACCAAGGTATTCGACCGCGCCATGAGCCACATCCGGTATGCGGTGGAGCTGAAAAAACGGGCGAACCTGAAGGTGACGCTCGGCATCCAGATGGTGCTCATGCCCCAATTTGCCAATGAGATCATCCCGTTCGCCAAGCTCGGTGTGGATCTCGGCGTGGATTACGCGGTCATCAAACACTGCTCGGATGACGAAACGGGCTCGCTCGGCGTGGATTACAGTAAATATGAGGCGCTGTACGGCCTCCTGCATCAAGCGGAAGCCATGAGCACCGACCGGACGAAAGTCATCGTCAAATGGTCGAAGATTCGCGACGGCGACAAACCGCCCTACAAGCGTTTTTACGGGCCCGCATTTCTCCTGCAGATCAGTGGGAGTGGCCTCGTGGCGCCGTCCGGCATGTTCTTCAACGCGCGATACTCAAAATTGCATATCGGGAATTTCACCGAGGAGCGATTCCGCGACATCTGGCGGTCGGAGCGCTACTGGCGCGCGATGGCGTATCTCGCGTCGAGCGCCTTCAATGCAGAAACCATGATGGGCACGCTGCCCATTCAACACTATGTGAGCGTGGCGCTGGACAGGCATGTGAAAGGCATCGAACGAATACGGCCGGCGACAGGGCCGAAACCGTTGCACGTGAATTTTTTGTAAGTTTTCAAAACGGAGTTGACGACAACTCCGTTTTTTATTATTCTATTTTGATACGTTTTGAACTTTGAACATTTGGCAGGAGCGAGAATGCTATCAAAGCCCGATAGGTTGATCCTCAAAACAGACCGTAAGATCAAAACTCTTGCGGAGCTGGAGCGGGAGATTTCGGGTCTGAAAAACTCGGGTTCTCGGATCGTCCTTACCCACGGGGTATTCGATCTCGTTCATCCGGGTCATGCCCAGTACTTTGAGGAAGCAAAATCGTACGGCGATATTTTGGTGGTTTCGGTGATTGACGATACGTTTGTCCGGAAGGGTCGGGGTCGGCCGATTTTTAGCCACGACCTGCGATTGAGCTGGCTGGCGGCGCTGGAGGCCGTGGATTTCGTGGTTTTGTGCGGATATTATGCCGCGTGGAATGTCATGAAAGCGATCAAGCCCGATGTGTATGTAAGGGGCTATAGCCTGAAGCGCGGCGTGATGAAAGATGTCGCCACCATGCGCGATGTGGGCGGGAAAATGGTTTTGATACCGGAAATGATGCATTCAACCGAAATTTTTGAAGTAATAAAAAAGATCCCAATAGCTTGGTGAAAAGCAATTCGAGGGGCGTTCTATACGCCCCTTTTGTTTTTTGTATAAAAGTGATACGGTGAATTAACTTCGGAGAGGACGTTCATTTTTTATGGATTATAATCGCAAAACTATTTTTATCAGCGGGGTTGCTGGTTTTTTGGGGAGTCATCTTGCAGAGCGTTTACTGATGCGCGGTCATCGCGTCATTGGGTGCGATAATCTCATCGGCGGGTATCTTGATAATGTTCCTGCGGGTGTTGAATTCTATACCTACGACTGCGGTGATCGCGATGCAATTCAAAAAATCATGCGTGGCGCGGAAATCGTCTATCATTGCGCGTGTACCGCGTATGAGGGGCTTAGCGTTTTTTCCCCGCATTTGATAGCGCGCAATACGTTTGACATTACGGTATCCGTTCTTTCGGCCGCAATCGCCAACAAGGCGCATCGTTTTGTTTTTTGTTCCAGTATGGCGCGTTACGGCACGCAAGAAACGGTGCCGTTTGCCGAAGAAATGACCCCCCGTCCGCAAGATCCTTATGGAATTTCAAAATACGCCGCAGAGCTTATGGTGCGCAATCTTTGTAAAACGCACAACATAGAATATGTTATTGCAGTTCCGCATAATATTATCGGGCCGCGCCAAAAATACGATGACCCGTTTCGGAATGTCGCGTCTATTATGATCAACCTTATGTTGCAGGGGCGTCAGCCGATTATTTACGGCGACGGAGAGCAAAAACGATGCTTTTCTTTTATTGCGGACGTGGTTGATCCTTTGGAAAAGCTCGGGTTTCTGCCGGAAGTCGCCGGGGAATTGATCAATTTGGGGCCCGACGAAGAGTTTGTTTCTATAAATACCCTTGCGCAAAAGACCGCAGATCTTTTAAATTTTCCGATAAAACAGGTTTTTATGCCTGGGCGTCCATGCGAAGTGAAACTTGCAACATGCAGCGCAGACAAAGCGCGCCGAATACTGGGTTATACAACGTCGACTTCGCTTACTCAGGGGCTCGAGCATATGATTCATTATATCCGCAGCCGCGGCGTAAAACCATTTCGATATCATTTGGATTTGGAGATCGTATCCGATATCACACCTTCTACGTGGAAAGATAAATTACTATAATCATGTATCGTAATCAGCGCATTTCTGTTGTGATGCCGGTTTACAATGAAGCTGGCAATATTCGGACCGCAATCGAGGATTTTTTTTCGCACCCGATTGTGGATGAAGTGATTGCGGTTAACAACAATTCAGCGGACGGCAGTGCTGATGAAATTAAAAAAACCAGGGCGCGTTATATTCTTGAAACAACACAAGGATACGGATCGGCTTTGCGGCGCGGTATGCGCGAGGCGACCGGCGATATAATTGTGACGGTCGAACCCGACGGGACGTTTATTGCAAAGGATCTGGAAAAGCTGCTCATTTATAGCGACGACTTCGATGTTGTTTTTGGAACCAGGACATCACGTGCGCTGATTTGGTCGAATGCGAATATGGGCTTTTTTTTACGTATGGGGAATTGGGCGGTCGCAAAGTTTTTGGAATATTTATTTAATGGGCCGTCGCTTACGGATGTTGGTTGCACGTACAAGCTGATTCGCCGGTATGCCTATGAGATGATCAAGGGCGAATTGGCGGTTAGTGGGGGCCATTTTTCGCCTGAATTTATGATTCGGATATTGCAGCATAAGGTGCGATGCGTAGAAGTGCCCGTGCATTATCGTCCTCGTGTAGGCGTATCAAAGATCACAGGAAAAACGTGGCCTGCCACGAAATTAGGATTTCGTATGATCGTATTTATTGTAAAAGAGCGCGTTTTTTCATGGTGTCATCTGTAATTCGCTTTATTTGTATGCCAATGTTTCAAATAAAAAAATATAAAACCGAACTCATTATATTTTTTATCGCTTTCCCAGTTCGGTTTTTTTATGCGCTGGTTGTCCAGTTTTTATATGGTCCGCATGTTTTTGTCTCCTTTTCAGATGCGGCCATGTATTTGAATATGGCGCACAACCTTTTAAATTATCATATGTTAAGCCAGGGAACGATTTCCTCGTTTCTTTTGCCGGATGCGCTGTGGATGCCGGGTTATCCGGTATTTCTTGCGGTGCTTGTTTGGTTAAAAATGTCCTTATCGGCGATGGTTTTTGTCCAAAACGTTCTTGCGGGTTTAACGGCGGTCATGATTTATTGGTTGGGCGTAAAGGTTTTTAACTCCCCGTTCGTTGGTATTGTTGCGGGTATTATTTTCAGTTTCGAGCCCATGTCGATTTATTGGAACGCGTTATTAATGTCTGACAATTTAGCGAGCTTTCTTTTTCTTTTTTCTGTCTGTTTATTTGCGTCCAAGCGATATTATGCGTCGGCATTTGTGATGGGGCTCGCGGCTTTGACGCGCCCGATTAATTTATATCTTTTTCCGATATTTTTGATCATGTACGTGTATCAGTATAAGAATGTGATTGGAAACTCAATTTTCAGCATGGTCCGCGAGCGATTATTTTGGAAAAAGATTTTTTTGATGGCTTGTGTTTTCTTTTTTACGATTTTTCCCTGGATGGTACGGAATAAAATACAATTCAATTCGTGGGAACTCTCTAGCGATGGGTGGTATGCGTTGCATTATTTTGCTTCGAGAACATTTGCTGACAGGAATAATATTCCTTACAGTTGGCCGCCGGTAAATTCGGATTATTATTCAAAATATCCCAACGATGTCCATCGCCTTTATTATGTCGAATTTTTTAACGTTCCGTATTACAAGAAGTATCTATTTGATCTTATCTCTCAACGCCCGGCTGATTTTGCGAAGTTCCATTTTATTTCCGTTCTAAAAGGATTTGATAATCACGATTATCGATATATCGTTCGGTACGTTTTGTTAGCCAAGGTTCCTCAATTTAATACGTCGGTTGCCAATGCGCTTATTGGGGTTGGACAGGGTGTATGGATTATTTTGTTTGGGTTTGCGGCTGTCGGTTTTTTGGTGAAAGGAAAGCGGGAATGGCAATTTTTTTTCATCAGTTTTTATTTGGCGAACACTCTTTTGATGGGATATGTCGGCACGGTAACGGCTGGCGGACGATATAATTTGCCATTTTTGCCGCTCACGTTGCTTGTGGCAAGCTACGGCGGCTTCTTATTATTTAAGCGCAAAAAACAGTTGTGTTTTTTGAATGATGCATATGTACAATGACGCCTATTTTTCTAAGCGCCTTTCATGGGATGCGCGACGTAATGGGGTATGGAAAGAGCTGGCTCGATTTTTTTTGCCGTGGTTTCCAAATCCCGCGAATCGCATCATTGAAATCGGCGCAGGACATTGTGCGTGGATCAACGCAATTCAAGCGCCCGAGCGATATGCGGTTGATGCGGCGAATATTGTTCGTACGTATGCCGGAGCGGGCGTTACGGTGATCGTGGGAGATGCGGCCGATTTGGCATTCGCAAAAGACGCGAGCGTTGATGTTGTGCTCGCGAGCAATCTGTTTGAGCATTTAAATGCGAATGCGCTGGATGTGGCGCTTCAAGAAATTTTTCGCGCGCTGCGTTGTCAGGGGCGGCTTTTTATTGTGCAACCAAATTTTCGGTATGCGTGGCGTGAATACTTTGATGATTACACCCACCAAACGATTTTTACAGATCGCGGTTTGTGCGGAAAACTCGAATCGGTAGGATTTCGTGTCGTGCGGTGTTGGCCGCGCCTTCTCCCGTTCTCCTTTAAGAGCACGGCGCTGCCAACTCCCTGGTTTTTGGTGCGCGCCTATCTTTATTCGCCGTGGCGCCCCGGAGCAAAACAAACGGCGATTATCGCCGAAAAAATCCAATAGAGGATTTGTTCTTTCGTGGCGCATAGTTAAAAGCGTGTTAGAGTAGCACCATGAACATTCGAAACGCTCTTTGTTGGCTTCTTCTTGTCGGCATATTGGGTACGGTTTTGATTGTGCCCTTTGTCGTTTCATCGACGATGTTCTTCCCGTTCATCACGGGGAAGAATTTTTTCTTCCGCATCGCCGTTGAGATCTTGTTCGCGGGCTGGGTGGTTCTCGCGGCCATGGACCGCAGGAGCCGCCCCGCGCGCTCGCCGCTGCTTTTTGCGGTCGGAATTTTTGCGGCGGCTCTCGTGCTATCGACCATTTTCAGCGAAAATCCGTATCGCAGTTTTTGGTCCAATTACGAGCGGATGGAGGGATTGATCGGCCATTTGCATCTCTTCGCGTATTTTTTGGTTTTGGTCAGTGTTTTCAAAACGGAAAAGGATTGGCGAAAGTTTTTTTATGTGGCCGCGGCGGCGGGTGCCGGTATGGCGCTCTATGGATATTTGCAGGCGACGGGCGCCGTTGCGATCTCCCAACAGTCCGGCCCGCGCGTGGACGGAACATTCGGCAACGCCTCCTACATGGCGATCTTCATGGTCTTTCAGGCGTTTCTGGCGGGATTTCTCGCATTAAAAGAGGAGCGGCGCTGGCTCAAGTACCTGTTTGCCGCCCTTTTCCTGCTGGAGGTTCCGGTCGTATTTTTGACGGCGACCCGCGGCGCGATCTTGGGATTGACGGCGGGGCTGGGATTGTTCGCGGTTCTTTTTGGCATTTTCAGCCGGCGGAAACAAATGCGGGTGGCGGCGGCGGGCGCGATCGGCGGTATTGCGGTTTTGGCGCTGCTCTTTTGGTTCGTCGAGGACACAAAATTCGTTCAGGAAAATTATGTTCTCGCGCGGTTCCGGCATCTTTCGCTGTCGGAACGGACCGTGGAATCGCGGTTTGTCATGTGGAAAATGTCATGGGATGGTTTTACGGAGCATCCGGTTTTGGGCTGGGGTATCGAAAACTACAATCAGGTATTCAATAAGTATTACAATCCGGTGCTGTGGCGGCAGGAGGCGTGGTTCGACCGCGCTCACAATGTTTTTTTTGATTGGCTGATCACCGGCGGGATTCTCGGGTTTTTGGCATATGCGGGCATGTTCGGGTCGGCGCTTTATATTTTGTGGAATGCCTATAGAAGGGATCGTTCAACGGCAAATCTCGCGGCCGCCGCGAGTATCACGTCGTTGTTTGTCGCGTACGGATTGCACAATCTTTTTGTGTTCGATAATTTAGGATCCTATTTGCTTTTTTATTCGGTTCTCGGATATGTGCATTTTCGCTATTGGAACACGATGCCGTTATGGGGAAGCGATTCGGAGGGAGCATCCCGGATGCTGGTTCCCTATGCATATTATGCGACCGTGGCGGCCTCGGCTGGGATCGGTCTCGCGAGCGCGCTCTATTTTTTGAACATCAAGCCCATACAGGCGAATACGGCATTGCTGGGGGCGCTGAAGGATCAGCAGATCGCGGGGCAGAATGTCGACCTGATTCTCTCGGATTTTGACAGGGTTTTTTCATATCGGACATTCGGAACGGGCGAAGCGCGCGAACAATTCAGTGCATACGCGAATATGGTCGCAAGTTCCGGCGTGCCAAATGAAGGCAAGGTGAAAGTGGTCTCCGCGGCGCTTAGAGAGATGGAGTTGCAGGTGAAGGAAAATCCGAAGGATGCCCGCGCCTATGTGTTTCTTTCCGCGCTCTACAGTTTATTCGGGCGGCAGCAGGATGCGTTCAATGCCATAGAAAAAGCACTTGAGCTGTCGCCCAAAAAGCAGCAGTTTTATTTTTTATTGGCCGACACGTATCTCGCAACGGGGCAAAATCAGAAGGCGCGGGAGGCCATTCAGACCGCGTATGATTTTGACAGGACGCATGAAGTTGCAGTCATTAATTTGGCGGTTGTTTCGATCATCACCGGTGATTCTAAGCACGCCGAAGAGGTTTTGAAGGAGTTTTACGGAACCGCCATTGTTGCGAATCAGCAGTTGGTTTCCGCGTACTCGCGAGTCGGGAATTACGCCCGTGTTCGCGATATCTGGCTTCTGTTCATCGAGCAGGAGCCTAAGAACGCGCAGTACCGGGTGAGTTTGGCGGCGACGTATGTAAGGCTCGGGGAGCGCGAACGCGCGATTCAGGCATTGCGGGATGCGATAGCGCTCGATCCTCAATTCCGCGTTCAAGGCGAGACCCTCATTCAAGAGATACGCGCGGGCAAGAATTTTTAGGTTATCCACAACCGACTTTTTGTATACGACCGAAGTACTCTATACTTTGGGTGTGGCGCATCACGCGCCCGATTAAGGTCAATTTTTAGCGCGAAATTTTATTAATTAGCTTATAGAAATTCATGGGCAAAGCGTTTGATATGCAGCGGGTGTCGGGTATCGCGTTCGCGAGTTTAATGGCGATCGGGTTGGTCGCACTCGTCACGTATGGCGCGACGACCATCAGTACGAGTATTAGTACGGATGGGAATTTGACGGTTACGGGCGCTTCGACATTGACGGGCGCAGTAACGATGGCGGACGCGCTTACGATCAACGATGCCAGTGCGAATGATGTGGACGTTCGCATGGAGGGTGCAACGGCGGCAAACTTATTCTTTTTGGATGGCAGTGCGGATCGAATTGGAATCAATTCCAGCGCCCCCAATACAACCTTTGAAGTGGTGGGCGCGGAACCGGTTACCGCGGCAACGGCGGCGAGTACGACGGGTTTGATCGTGGGCGGGAATCGCGGCGGGCTTGGATTGGTATCCGGATTGGTGCAGGGAACATGCAGCCTTGGTCAGGTGTCTGTAGCGGCTAGCAGTACGCGGTCGTTGGTATGTACGCTGACCAGCGGAACGATCAATACCACGTTCAAAGTTTTTGTTCAGGCAACAAGCTCGCTTTCGGCCGGGATTGTAACGGAAGCGAAATATGGAGGTTTTGCCATCACTGCCGCTTCATCGACGGGAGCAACCACGATTGCGGTTGAGGTGTCCAATCTTACTGGCGCGGACAACATTCCTGTTGGAACATTAAATTTCTGGGGGATTCGCTAATTGGGCGCGTAAATTCTGCTTACGATAATGAAATTTCTTAAAAAACTTCTTATAGGTGCCTCATTATTGCCATTTTTCGCTTTCGCGGCGGACAATCTAACCCTGACAACGAGCGCTCAATTCAGTTTGAACGGGGTCACGTTCACGATTTCGGGAGGGAGTGCGGTTGTGGACACCCTGGAGGTTCAAACTACGAGTTTTAGCGTCCGTTTGAATGGGGGACAGGGTATTGAGGTTACGCAAGCGGACAGGCGGAAGTTGGATATTCCGGAGGTTCAATCGGTGACCGTTGGCCTTAATTGCTCGTCATCGGGTAGCGTCTATACGATTAAAAACCCGACGGGCGCCGGTAGCGCCACATCAACCGCTACATTATCTTCTGATACGTGTGCGGTCGGCGGTGGCGGTGGTGGCGGCGGGGGTGGCGGCGGTTCCGGCATTGCGCCGACGGTTCCCGAGCAGGAAGAGAATCCGCCGACCATAACAACGGAAGAAGCGCAAACCGCAGCGGCTGCGATTTTAGGGAAACCGCCGACAGGTCCGGTGATTCCGGCGCAGGCGGTATCCGGTGTATTGAGCCGGGCGCTAAGCCGCGGAATCTCGAATGCGGACGTGAAACGATTACAGGTTCTTTTGAATTCGGATGCCGCAACGCGCGTTGCGGAATCGGGTATCGGTTCATCGGGAAGCGAAACGGAATTTTTCGGCTCGCTTACCGAGCGCGCGGTTCAGAAGTTCCAGATGAAATATGGGGTTGTATCGAGCGCGAGCGATGCGGGTTACGGATTTGTGGGTCCGAAGACGCGCGCAAAATTGAATGAAGTGTTCGGCGGCGGCATTCCGATCCCGTCCGCGCCCCAGTCGGCCGCGCCCGCGGTGACGCCGACCCCGCCGGATACGGCATCGCTTCAAAAGCAAGTTGCAGACCTGCAGGCGTTGTTGAATACATTAATGCAGCAAGCCCAACGCGCCTCCCAGCCGGCGCCCGCAACCGCCCAGCCGTTCTCGGACGGAGGGATTCCGGAGTGGATGAGATTGGTTCCGGCGCCTCAGCCGGCAACCGGAGGATATTAGAGATAGCGAATCAAAAATGCCGGCCGCGAGCTGGCATTTTTGATTTTCAGGATTTATCATTCAACCATCCATGAAGCCCGTCATCGGCATTGTCGGCTTGGGTATGGTCGGGGAGCCGCTTCGGCGGTATTTTGAAGGCCGCGGTTTTAAGCGCGGCAGGGATCTTTTGTGTTTCGATTCCGATCCCAAAAAGAGCTATGCGGACGGCGTGGATCGTTCGGATATTCTTTTTGTCTGCGTTCCGACGCCCCAACGGCCGGACGGGAGCTGTGATACGTCCATCATCGAAAGCATTGTCCGTCAATACGCATCGCCGAAACGCATCATTGTCGTCAAGTCGACGGTGGAGCCCTCAACGTGCGAACGGTTATCGAAAAAATACCGGTGCCCGATCGTTTTTAACCCCGAATTTTTGCGTGAAGCATCCGCATGGGAGGATATGCAAAAACCGGACCGCCAGATCGCCGCGCACACGGCCGGCGCCGAAACGCACGCGCATCGCGTGCTCTCATTGCTTCCGGCCGCACCGCTGATTTCACCCGTTAAGCTGCAGCTCCCGAATGAAGCGATCACGGCGAGCGAGGCGGAACTCGGCAAATACGCCGCCAACGTCTTCGGCGCCTTCAAGGTGGTTTTCGGGAATATCGTTGCCGATCTCTGTCACGCGGTGGAATTTTCATTGAAGAAAGAAAAAATGCCGGTCGCGGTTTCTTACGAGCAGGTGCGCAGGGTATTCGCGTCGGATCGCCGGATCGGGGACGCGTGGCTTGATGTTTCGCGCGGCAACTATCGCGGATACGGCGGGTATTGTTTCCCCAAAGACGTCAATGCGCTCATTGCGTTCGCCAAGCGTCTTCGGCGCGCGTTGCCGGCGCGGTCCCGCGAGCGGGCGGTGCTCGCATCCGGTCTCAACGTTTTGAATGCGGTGCGGAATTACAATCGTACGCTTCTTAAGTCGCAAGGATTGACCGAGGAAACGGTCTCGCGTCACGATGCGGAACTCGAAAAGAGATTGAAGATTCGGCGTCAAAAACGGAACGAGCGCCGGTAGACCGCAAGAGTTTGTTCGGCCATTTTTTCGAGCGAAAATTGAGACGCGATTTTTTGCCGGAGATTCTCGCCGATACGCCGAGCGCCATCGGGATGCGCTATAAAAAATTTCATGGCGCGTTCAAGCGCCTCGGGATCACGCGGCGGGACGAGAAGCCCCGTTTTTTCGTGTTCGATGATCTCCGGAATCCCACCGACGCGGGACGCAACGACCGGAAGTCCGGCGGCTCCGGCTTCAAGCAATACATACCCGAGCGCCTCGGTGACGGAGGGGAGCAGGAAGATATCAAACGCCTTGAGATAGCGGGAGGCGGCATCGACGTAGCCAAGGAGAAAAACCCGCTCGGCAAGCCCCGCGTCGCTGATTTGCCGTTTGAGCGCTTCGTATTCCTCGCCTCCGCTGATGATGCAAAGAACAAAAGGCGTTTCCTTCGCGAGGATCGCCGCGGCTTGGATCGCATACACGATTCCTTTGCTTTTGTGGAGTTCGGCATTGATCCCGATCCATGGCGCGTTGGCGGGTATCCGGGCGAGCCGCGCCTCGCGTTCGATGAGCCGGGCGCGGCTTTCTTCGCGCGACAGAAACGCGGCCGGTCCAATGCCGTTATGGATAACGGCGGTTTTCCGGGTTGCGCCCGGAAAGCGGCGGATATCGTTCCGCACCGCCTGCGATACGGCGATGATCCGATGCGGGAATAGCAACGCGAAAAACAGGGCCGCACGAAGAGCGGTCCTCTGCCACCGCGGGCGCTCCTCGTTGAAGGGCCAGCCGTGGGCGGTAAAAACGACCAGCGGAATGCCGGCAAGACGCGCCGCTGGCGCTCCAAGAAAGGCCATTTTTGAGCTATTCAAGTGAACGATATCGGGGCGTTCCCGCCGAAAGATACGGATCAGCTCGAAAAAAACGGAGATATCGCTTCCCATACGGATGTCGCGTCCGAGGCGTTCGATCGGAATGGTGCGCACCTTCCGGTCATTGAGTTTGTCGAGAAGGATGCCGAAGCCGCCGAGCGCGACAACCGGCTCAAACTCCGCGGGGAGGCGCGTTGCGAGGTCGTAGACATATCGCTGAGCGCCGCCCCAACCGGATTTGGTGATGCAGAAAAGGATTTTTTTCATCCTTGAATTTTTATGGATTTAGAGTAAAATGATACATCATTATATCACGTATGTCCAACTATAAACGGGAGGCGGTCATTCTTTTTGTCGGGGATCTCGCGCTCTGGGTATTCGTGCTATTGGTGACGCTCATAGTGCGTTTTGGCGAAGTTCCGACCCAGGCGTTTTGGATTCAGCATCTATGGGCTTTTGTACCGCTGTGGGCGGCGTGGGCGATCGTTTTTTTTATTGCGGGCCTCTATGGCAAGCATACGCTGGTATTCAAGAGCAAGTTGCTGTCATTGCTCCTGTACGCCCAGCTTGCGAATAGCATCATCGCCGTCTTTTTTTTCTATTTCGTCCGGTATTTCCTGATCGCCCCCAAGACCGTCCTGTTTTTGTATTTCGTCATTTCGTCTGCGTTGATCATCGGTTGGCGCGTCTATGGCGTTCCCCGGCTCGGTTTTCGCAAGCGTCAAAAAGCGGTCCTGGTGGGGAGCGGACCGGATGTCGAGGAGCTGTGGAACGAAGTGAACGGGAATCCGCGCTACGCCCTCTATTTCGTAGCGCACATGGACCCGAACGCATTGCCGCCGGATGCCGTCGCCACCCAGCTGGGCCGGCGGATCCGCGAGGACAAGGCGGCGGTCGTGGTCGCTGATTTGCGGCACCAAAAATTGGAGACATTGGCGCCCCATTTTTATCATCTGATCCTTTCCGGCGTGCGGTTTTTGGATCTGCATGCGCTCTACGAGGATATCTTCGATCGCGTGCCGGTCTCGCTCCTGCGGGACCGGTGGTTCGTAGAAAATATTTCGCCCGCCGCCCATCAGGTCTATGATTTTCTGAAGCGATGCATGGATGTCGCGCTGTCCGTCGCCGTCGGGATCCCGTCCCTTGTTTTGTACCCGCTGGTGTACTGTGCTATTAAATGGGATGACGGCGGTCCGGTCTTTATCGTTCAGGAACGTATCGGAAGGGGCGGGAAGATCGTCCGGATCCCGAAATTCCGGACCATGAAAGTGAACGACGGCGGCCGGTGGCTGACCAAAGACGACCGCCGCATGACGCGCGCCGGCCTCATCTTGCGCAAACTCCGCGTCGATGAGTTTCCCCAGCTTTGGAGCGTGCTCCGGGGGGATCTTGCGCTCATCGGGCCGCGGCCCGACATCCGGGACCTCGGCGAGAAATTGAGAACGGAGATCCCTCATTATGCGGTGCGTAACATCATCCAGCCGGGGCTTTCCGGGTGGGCGCAGATCAGGCAGGATCTGCCGCCGCAATCCATCGAGGCGACCAAAGTGCGTTTTTCGTACGACCTGTATTACATCAAGAACCGTTCATTCGCACTCGACCTCGAGATCGCACTAAAAACCATTAAAACGCTCTTGTCGCGCTCCGGCATGTAACCATGGCACAAAAACCCACTAATCTTTTCATCACCGGAGCCGCCGGCTATGTCGGCGGGATGCTTGCGGATCAATTTTCAAAACGCGATGACGTTGGCGTTGTCGTTTGTTTGGACAAAGAGGCGAAGCCCGATCTGCTGTCGAATAATTCCAAGATCATCTGGATCCGGGATAATACGTCCTGCGAAACATGGCAGGATGCCGTGGCGAATTACGAGCCGTCGGTGGTGATCCACGCGGCATGGCAGATCCGCGAAATGTATGGCCGGCGGGCGCTTCAATGGCAATGGAATGTCGGAGGCGCGCAAAAAGTGTTCGATTTCGCATTCTCGCATTCCTTCGTAGGGCGTCTCATTCATTTTTCGAGCGCGTCCTGTTACGGCGCACTCGCGTCCAATACCCTCGAGCGTTGGTTCGGAGAAAACGAGGACTTGCGGGAGGATGAATACCTCTACGGGGTCGAAAAGATCGCGGCAGAAAAGGCCTTAGAAAAGACCTTCCGGGCGGCAAAAAAGGAAGGACGCGAAACCCCGCAGGTGACCGTTGTCCGACCGGCCGCCATCACGGGCCCGCGCGGGAGATTTATGTTCGCGCGGTTCGGCCTTCAAAGCGTTTTGCGCAAGGGCCTTCCCATCATTCCGGTGGCAAATACTATCTGGTGCCGGCAATTCATCCATGAGGACGATGTGAGCGATATTGTTTCCATGCTGACATTCGGCGAAGCGCACCATGCGTATGAGGTTTTCAACATCACGCCGAACACCACGGTGCTTGCCCATGACATGGCGGATATCATGCACAAGCGGACGTTCCGCATTACGCCGTGGATGGTGCGGCTTGCATTCTTTTGGCTGTGGCACGGCTCGCGCGGCCGGATTCCGACATCCAGGGGTGGGTGGAAATTTTATTCCTACCCCATTGTCATGGACGGCTCGAAGATCACAACCATGCTCGGATACCGGTACCAGTTTGAATCCCGCCCGGCGCTCGAAAAGATCGAAGGGAGGTATAAGAAGTACGCGCCATTGTTTTAGGCAGGCACATTTGGCGGTTTTTGCGCTCCGCGGCATTCGATTTCAGGCCGGCAGTTCGCCGTTCCAGCGACGGCGCCTGCCTGCGCTCTCGCCCCGACGGCTCTCTCCGCCCGCTGGCGGATCGAGACCAAGCCCGTCGGGACTGCGAGAGCTTTTCAAAACCGAATGCCGCTCTGCTTTTTCAAAAACCGCCCTATGTGCTTGCACATTACTCGGAATCTTCCCAAAGTTGAGTTTCTGTGGTGTATTTAAAAACAGGATTCTCAAGAACGCAATAGGATGCCTTAATAAAAGTGTATGGCACGAACCGTTCTTGTAACGGGAGGGTTGGGCTTCATCGGCTCTCATATCGTAGACGCATGCGTCGCGCGGGGCGACCGCGTGTTTTCTGTAGACGATTTGTCCACGGGCAAGCGGGAGCACGCGAATCCCGACGCGCCGAATTTTGAAGTGGACATCCGGAATACCGAAGCGCTCGAGGGTGTTTTTAGGAAAACGCTGCCGGAGGTCATTTTTCATTGTGCGGCGCGGGCGCGGATCCAGCCGTCCTTTGCCGATCCCGACCTTTATTTTTCGGTGAATGTGCTCGGTACGCGCAATATCTTGGAGCTTGCGAAGCGGTATGGCGTGCGTCGTATCGTCTATTCGGGATCCTCGACCGCATACGGTGATCGGGACACGCTTCCACTTCGGGAGGATATGGCGTTGTCGCCCCAAGCGCTCTCGCCGTATGCGTCTTCAAAGCGCATGGGAGAGATGCTGATGAAAGACCGAGGCATCCTGACGGACGGTCCAGAAACGGTATGCATCCGGTATTTCAATGTGCACGGGCCGCGCCAGACCACGATAGCGGACGGCGCTTACGCCACGGTCATCGGGATTTTTTTGGACCAACTGAAGAACAGCGAGCCGCTCACGATCGTGCCGGACGGCCATCGCCGGCGGGATTTTACATGGATCGGGGATGCGGTAGCCGGAAATTTACTGGCCGCCGAATCGTCAAAAGTCGGTAGTGGCGAGATCATCAATTTAGGGACCGGACGGAATTATTCGATTTGGGAGGTTGCGTGTCATGTGTGCGGCCTCCCGAACACCACGCCGCCGGATGAATTGTTAAAAACCGGAAAATGCATATGGGCGCCACCGAGACGAGGCGAAGCGAAGGCAACGCTTGCGGATATTTCACGGGCGCGGGAATTGCTCGGCTGGGCGCCGCGGATGCGGCTTGAAGACGGTATTGCAGAATTGAAAAAAGGAATATAGCTGGTTATCCACAACCTCGGACCCTTGCATTTATAAGGAGGATATGCTATAAATATAGGACGTGAGTGTTAGACACATATGTCCGCATAGGATCCCGCGCTTGACGCGGGGTTCTGTGTTTTATGCTATGATATTCACGATGGCCCCGATAGGATTTTTGGCGCGGCAGATGGCGGCACTCACATAAGGACATCTGTGTGGAGTTCAAACCCCGTCTGTCGCACCAAGGAATGCTTATATCATTACTCGTTAACCGTAAAAATTTGAATCGTATGCATATGCGTTTCCATGTTGCGTTTATTCTTTCCGTTCTGGTCGCGGCCGGATGCGGCATTGCGCTTGCTCAGGAGCCGGATGTGACGGTCGCTCCGGGCACGACGCCCGAGAGCGCGCTTCATATTTTCGACCGCATGGGCGATTGGGCGCGTCTAAACCTTTTGACGTTCGGCGCGATCCGCAGGGAGGAGGTCCGTTCGCAGATCGCGGAGGAGCGTCTTGCGGAATTGAAAAGTATTGTGGAGCGCAATGCGGATTCTGGAGCCGCAGCGCGCGCCGAAGCCCTGTACCGGGCGCAAATCACGACGGCGGGCGAACGATTAAAAACATTGGATGAAACCGGGCAGAATGTCGGAGTACTTGTCGAGCGGTTCAACGCCCTATCGTTGCGTCATCAGGCCGTGCTGGGTCAGGTTTTGGAAAAGGCGCCGGAAGCGGCCCGCGACGCCATCAAACGATCGCTTGACGTTTCGCAGCAGGGACTGACGCGCGCGACCGAAGTGGTCGCACATCAGCTGGAGGCCGGGAATTTGACCAAAGAGAAGGCGCAAACGATCGTCGCGCACACGGCGGATGATCTTCGTAAAAAGATCGAACTTGCAGAACGCGATCTGGTTCTGTTAAAGGCAAAGACCGGAACGGTTCCCGACAGCGAGAAAGAGTTTCTGGAGATGCGCATTCGAGGGCTCGAGAATTTTCTTGCAAAACTTCATTCGGAAGCGCAATTGAAGGGCGTGCGGGAGGCTGTGCAACTGAACATCTCGAACGCGGCGCAAAAGGCGCTCGAGGCGCGGCAATTGGGGGGTATCCGAGATACGGCGGCGGAAGATTCGCTTCGCGCTGTCCAAAGCCAGCAGTTCGATCCGGAAACGCGCGCCCGCCGGATGGTCGCGGCCGCAACGGAGCTTGTATCCCAGCTGGAGCGGAAAATAAAAGAGGCGACCGATGCGAAAAAAGAGGTTCCGGAAAAGGTGATGGTTCTTGCGAAAAATGCGAACGAGCATCTAGCCAAAGCCAAGGCGGCGCTCGAGGCAAAGGATTTCGGCGAGGCGTTCGGGCAGGCGAATTCCGCGATGCAGAACGCGAAAGCCGCGCTTTTGTATTTCGATAATCTGGTGCGTTTGCCGGTGAATGCGGATGGCCGCATTTGCGCGCAAGTCGTGACCCCCGCGCGGAACGCCAAAACGCAGGAATGCCGCGTTTTCCCGACTGCATGCCTTGCGGAAGGATGGACGCCGGACCGCGCGTGCGCGGCGGGAGCGCTTCCCGCGCCCATTCAAAGCATTTCCCCCCAAGCGGCTCCGGTTCCGACCGGTGCCGCCCCCACGATTCCTCGGACATGGGAGGTGAAAATCACCGATGAAGGATTTTTCCCGCGCGAACTCATGGTCAAACAAGGTGACGCTGTTATTTGGACAAATGGCGGCTCCCGTCCCCATTGGCCGGCATCCGCCATGCATCCGACTCATGCGGCGTATCCGACGACCGGCGGATGCATCGGGAGCACCTTTGACGCATGCCGCGGGCTCGAAACCGGCGCAAAATTCGAATTCAAATTCGATCAGGTGGGCACATGGAGATACCACGACCATCTGAATTCAAGTTTGACCGGCGCGATCGTTGTTGAGAGCCGTTGAGTTATCCACACAAAGGACTCCCCTCGGGAACCCCGAGGGGAGTCCTAGGGGAGTTTTAAAATGGAAATTCGCGAGCATGTCGAATTAAGGCCGCATACAGTTTTTAAAATCGGGGGTCGGGCCCGATATTTTTGCGAAGCCCGCACACTTGAGGATCTGCGCGATGCGGTCCATTTTGCGCGCGAAAAGGGCTTGCGATTTTTTCTGCTAGGCGCGGGTTCCAATATGCTTGTCTCAGATCGCGGCTTTGACGGCCTTGCGATCAAAATGGGTCTTGCTCATTGTTCGATCAACGGAGCGCGCGTCGAAGCGGATGCCGGAGTTTCCATGGCGCGCCTAACGGCAGAGACGATCCGCGCGGGCCTCGCGGGATTCGAGTGGGCTATCGGAATCCCGGGAACGATCGGCGGCTCGGTGCGGGGGAATGCGGGATGCTACGGAACGGAAATGAAAGATGTTTTGCATTCGGTTTCGGTGTTTGATTCCGAGGCCGACCGCATCCGCATTTTTTCACCGCGCGAATGTAATTTCGGCTATCGCGACTCGATCTTTAAAAAACGGCCCTCGTGGATCGTGGTTTCGGCGATCGTGCATCTTGAGCCGGGCGATCCGGCGCGCTCGCAAAAACTCGTCGCCGAATTTTCGGAGCGGCGCAGCCGGACGCAGGATATCGGTTCGCGATGCGCGGGATGTATGTTTAAAAATGTTCCGTGGGGGGCTGTGGATAAGTCGTCCTTGACAAAAAAAATTCCTGAACTACAAAAATTCTCGCGTGATCCCGTCATTCCCGCCGCATTTTTGATCGACCGATTGGATCTGAAAGGAATAAAGATCCGCGGCGTCGCCATCTCCACCCGCCATGCGAATTATTTTGTCAATGTGGATAACTCGACCGCGGAAGATGTCATGGCGTTGGTTAGTTTGGTAAAAGACCGTGTGCGCCGGAGTTACGGGATTTTGCTCGACGAGGAGGTGCAATTCATCGCATAAGCGTTGTCAGCGGTTGTCCCGCACTTATCCACAGAAAGTAAACACTCGCATTCGCTATAATAAGGAAACGATCGGTCGTCCGGTCGTTTGAATGAATCGCGAGAAAAAAACTCTTTTGAATCAAACGGGTAAGGGCGTCCTTTTATGGGCGTTAAGTTTGGCGGCGTTCGGGATCATCGGAGGCGCCGCTTTTGTTTTTCATGCGTTGGCCGCCGCAGGCGTCCCCACGATCATTTCCTATCAGGGCCGATTGGCAGATGCGGATGGAGATCTGCTGGGCGGAGCGGGGACGACGTTTTATTTCACTTTTTCCATTTGGGATAACGCGACGGTCGGCTCCGGAAGCCGCGTGTGGCCGGTAAGTACGCCGGGAACGACGACCGCCACTGTTCGGCAGGGCGTTTTCAACGTCAATATCGGCGACGTCGCAAACAGCTATCCTGATCTTTTGGATTATGATTTCAGCCGGAATTCGGATGTTTATCTTCAGGTAACGGTTTCTTCGGACAATGATGCTTCTCAAACACTGACCCCGCGCCAGCGGATCTCCGCGGCCGCATTTGCCCGCATCGCATCGGCGGTCAGCGGAAGCACAACGCCGTCATCATTTGGGACAACGACCCCGATCGTTAATTCGATCGTAACGATTGAGGCAACATCCACGAACGCCATTCCGCTTTCTATCCGCGCGGCGGCAGGGCAGGTTGGCACGGTTTTTCAAATTCAAAATTCCGCCGCCGCTAATATTTTGGTTATTGATGCGAGCGGACGCGTCGGAATCGCGACCTCATCGTCCGCGAAACCGTTGACCGTTGAAGGAGATGCGTTCATCACCGGGACCGCGAAGGTTGGAAATCTTGTCGCGACCGGCACTACGCAATTCAACGGGCAAACCTATACATGGCCGTCGTCCATCACCGCGAGCAATTTTCTTAAGGTTGCTTCCGACGGAACTCTGACATGGGCTTCGGCATCATCGGGTGGCGGTTCCGGCGGGGGATGGGACGTTATAAGCACGGATGGAGGGTTTAACCGGCTGTCGACCACCACCAACCGTGTCGGCATCGGTTCCACAACGCCGTATGCAAAACTTTCGGTTCAAAACGATAGCGGTATCGCAACGACAACATTTGCGTTGCAGCCGATTTCCGGTCAAGTCGCCAACATCATCGATATTTACAATACGTCCGGTGCGCTTACCAGCACGCTCGATGTTAATCACCTTTTGACCATCGGTGGTGGAATTATCTCCAACGCCTCCTCATCGATTCAGCGATTGCAGGTTGCCGGCGC
>JACOVJ010000010.1 GCA_016177385.1 Candidatus Niyogiibacteriota bacterium | reverse complement strand
TTTTGGTATAAAACTTTCATGTATTCTTTTCCATTTTTGCGTGGAGGACAAATGGACCCGAAGACATCATCGCTTTCGCTCATATCGCTGAATGTCGAAGGCGACAAGCATTGGGAGCGCATCATTCCCTTTTTTGAACGGGAAAGTCCCGATGTTTTGTGCTTGCAGGAGGTTTTTGAGCCGGATTACATGATGCTTTGCCGGCGGTTCGCGATGCACGGCATTTTCCGGCCGGTCGCGCTCCGGCGTTCGCGGTACGGCGAGCAGGGCGGATTGATGCCGTGGGGGGTTTGCATTCTGGCGCGCCCGCCGATCGTATCATCGGGTGGGCGGTATTATTTTGGCGATGAGGGGGCTCCGTTGTGGCATTTTGAAAAAGCGGAGAAACCCGAGATCAACGTGAACCGAATGAAGAAAGTATTTCTATGGCTCACGGTGGACTGCTTTACGATCGGCACAACCCATTTTACGTGGAGCGCGCATGGCGCGGCATCCGATAACCAGCGGAGGGATGCGGAAGCCCTGTTGCGGGCCATTGAGCGGACCCCCGGGATCATAGCCGGGATTGCGTGGTGCGGCGACCTGAATGCGCCGCGCGGCGGGGAGATATTCGCGAAATTCGCGCAAAAGTATCGCGACCATATTCCTCCGCGCTATACGACAAGCATTGACGGCGCGCTTCATCGCGCGGGAGCGCTTGAACGGATGATGGTAGACGGCCTTTTTTCAACGCCGCACTACGAGGTCTCGGATGTGGCGCTTGTCGGCGGGCTCTCCGACCACATGGCGATCCAGGCAACGATCCGAAAAACGCAGGGGTAATATGCTTACCGCGGCCACGATGCCGCGGTTTTTTGTTTATCCACAGAGATCATCGTTTTATCTATCCATCGGCGGTACGATGAATTTGTATGAATCGGCGAATCGTGATCGGCGCGATCGGCGTTGTTATTCTTGCGGCAACCGCGTTTTGGTATTTGTTTGCTTCGCAGCAACGCGCGGAAAGCATCGATGATGCGATCCGCGCAGTAACCGAAGCGCCCGCACCGTCGGACGTTACCCCGCCGGATTTGACCGCCGGAGTTCCGGAGCTGAATCCGCTCGACAAAATAAATCCTTTCAATTATGTTAATCCCTTTGATTAAGCGCGGCTTGCTGGGTATCGGCGCCTGCGCCGTCATCGCGTTCGCGGCGCTCGCAAGTTCGCCGGACGATATTGGGTATCCCGTGGCGGAACTTGGCAATTGCGCATCCGAAGCCAAATGTCGAACCTATTGCGATGATCGTGATAACGCGCGTCCGTGCCTTGCGTTTGCGCGTCAATACCATTTGATGCCGGAAAAGGACATTGACCGTTTTGAAAAATTGCTCGACGGATTGACGGATGGCGGTCCGGGCGGATGCACGTCGCAGGGAACCTGCGAGACCTACTGCAATGACATCGGTCATATTGAGGAGTGTGTCGCATTCGGCGAAAAACACGGGGTGCTGAAGGGAGAACAATTGACGGAGGCTCGACGGGTGCGGGATGCCTTACGCCGGGGGATCAAGCCGCCGGGCGGGTGCAAAAACCGCGACGCGTGCGAAACCTTTTGTTCCGAACCCACAAACATCGAGGAATGCGTCATGTTCGGGCGCGCCGCCGGAGTCATCAGCGAGGCCGAATCCAAGGAAATCACGCGCATCCTGCCGTTCATCAAAAGCGGGCAGATGCCGGGCGGTTGCCGCACCAAAGAGCAGTGCGAGGCCTATTGCGATCGCGATGCGCATTTCGGTGAGTGTGTCGCATTTGCCGAGCGAGCGGGATTCATTTCGAGCGAAGAACTCGAAATAGCCCGTAAAACCAATGGCAAGGGCCCGGGTGGATGCAAGCGGAATGCCTGCAAAGATTTTTGCGGAAAGCCCGAAAATCAACAGGCCTGTTTTGAATTTGCGGCAGAGCGCGGATTGATCTCGGAGGAGGATTTAGTGCGAATGTATGAAGGACGTCAACAATTACAAAAGGGGTTGGCGGAAGCATCTCCTGAACTTCGGTCATGCGTCGAATCGGCGCTGGGAGCCGCGGAAATCGCGGGAATTGTTGGCGGTCCGGAGATCGGCGTGAAGCTCCGGGAATGTTTTGAATCGCAAAAAACAGCAGAAAATCGTAAGAATTTGACCGCCGGGCCCAGCGAAGAATTTACGGGTGTTTCGGAAGCAAATGACGCTTCGGAGGAACCGAGCATGCGCGAGGAAAATCGTGAACAGTCGGGCAATGAAGAATTTGAAGAGTCCCGCGAGGAGCAGTCGTTTGATGAATCCGAGCCGCAGATGTCCCGAGCGTTTGTGAAAGATGAGGAGCCATTTTCAGATGCTGCAGAAGAGCCCGTCGAGTCCAAGAGTAGCGGATTCTTTGGCGCTCTTCTCGCCCCCTTTGTCGACCTTCTGCGTTAAGCGGTGTATAATTCGTAGTATACAAATACCGATCATGCCTCCAAGCACCCTGAACACGAAAATCATATGGCTGTTCGTCGGTCTTGTTGTTTTAGCCGTTCTTGTGACCGGCTATTTTTATTTCCCTAGACAAGAAAAAGGCGCAGTGGGGACGGCTAAGGCGCTCGGCGAAGCGGTTCCCGAAATTCAAACGAATCCAGGAGAAAACGTACCGGAAATCAATCCCCTGGATCGGGCAAATCCTTACAAATATGTAAATCCGTTGCGATAACGATGAACATTTTAACCGCGATAAACCGAAAATTATTAGCCGTGAGCATAGCGGTGATTTCTCTTGTATTGGGTGCGGCGATCATTTATGCCGAGGCCGCCGCCAATGATTCTTCCATCAGTTTCAAAAAAGATACTGCCACTGGACTCTTTGTTTTGACCATGCGGGATCCCGACGGCATCTTGGAGTTTTCGCTTACTCCGCCGGGCAAACTTCCTTACGGCGGAGGGATGAGCGGCTGTCCGCGGTCTTTTGTTAATAATACCGCGTCTTTCGCGGATCCTAGTGATTTTACGCCGGTGATGGCCGCCCGTATCACGGATTGCAGAAATAATACGACCGAGCTCGAGATCCCTCCTCCGGTTGACGGCGTAACCAGAAGTGTTGCGGTTGCAAAGGAAGAACTGCTTCCGCCGCCTCCCCCTCCGCCGCCAAAAGAAGCAAAGCAGGGGGCGCCTCTTTCCGCAGACAACATTCAATATCCGGTATCCGAGTTGGGCGGCTGTCGAAACGAAGCGGAATGCCGTTCGTATTGCGATGTTGTTGATCACGCAAAAGAATGTTTTACATTTGCTAAAAAGTACAACTTAATTTCTGAAGAAGAGTCTAAAAAAGCGGCCGACAAGTTCTTGAACGTGAACAATGGTCCCGGCGGCTGTGATTCCGGGAAATCGTGCGAAGAATACTGCAATAACGTTGATCATCTGGACGCCTGCATCGCATTCGCGGAAAAAGCCGGCTACTATTCGGGCGACGAACTCGCCGAAGCGAAAAAATTCCAAGCATTGGTAAAATCCGGTGCGCAATTTCCGGGCGGGTGCAAAGACCGCAATACGTGCGAACTCTATTGCAATGTTGCGGATCATATGGAAGAGTGCCTGAACTTTGCGGAAAAAAGCGGATTTTTGCCCCCGGAAGAGATCGAGCAGGCACGGAAAATTCTGCCGCTGATGAAACGAGGGGAGACGCCGGGAGGATGTATTGCCAAAGAACAGTGCGAAAAATATTGCAGCACGGACGATCATTTGGATGAATGTATCGCATTTGCCGATAAGGCCGGACTTCTTTCCGATGAAGAGCGGGAAATGATCAAGAAAACCGGCGGCAAAGGGCCCGGCGGCTGCCGGAGCAAGGCGCAATGCGATGCCTATTGTGAAGAGAACGGCGAAGAGTGTTTCCGCTTTGCGCAAGACCATGGGCTTATCAGCGAGGCCGATCTCGAGCGCATGCGCAAGGGGATGGCGCAGTTCAAGGAAAATCTGGATAAAATGCCGCCCGAAGCCGTCGAGTGCATGAAAGACGCGGTTGGGGAAGAAAATTTCAACAAAATGCTCGCGGGCGAGCCCATTTTCGACCGGTCCCTCGAGGGGAAAACGAAGGCGTGTTTCAGTCAGATAACGGCTCAGGCGAGCCAGCAACTCAATGCTCTCCCGCCGGAAGCCGCGGCATGCATTAAAGACACGATCGGTGAGGAGGGGCTTAAAAAACTCCAAAGCGGGGAGTCGGATGAAAATATCGATTTTAGCAGTTTGGAGGGATGCTTCCAGCAATTGCAGGCATCCTTTGGTGGCGGTCCTGCTGGCTCCGGCGGTGGTCCCGGAGGCGGAGGATTTGCCGGTCCCGGCGGTTGCAAATCCATCGATGAGTGCACGTCGTATTGTCAAGCCAATCCGGAGGCCTGTAAGAACTTTGCGCCGCCGGGAGGTGGCGGAGACCGGTCGCAACCATCAAGTTCAGAGCCGTCAAGCAGCGGCACCGTGCCTCATCCGGCTTCTTCCGATCCTTCTCTGCCGATTTTGCCCGACTCCGGTCCTTACGCTTATAAGGCGCCGACAAAACCGCAAAGTTGCGTTGCGGACTCGTTTGGTTTGGTCAGTTGGTGGAATGGATTTCAAGAAAACTCCACCGGCATCACGCCGCAAACCGCTCTGGATATTAGTGATGGGAATAACGGAAAAATGTTTTCTCCCTTTGGATTCTCTACATTTACCGCCACGGGAAAAGATACATTTTGGTTTGCCGGAAAGTCCGGTCATAGCATTATCGTGATGACCGATCGCGCGAACTTGAACTTTGGCGCAAACTTGAACTTCGGGACCGGCCCATTTTCGTTGGAAGCGCGGTTCAAATGGGAAAGCGGGGGTGAGTCGTCCGTGAACGATATTCTCAGCAAATCGAAGCCGCACACGGGGGCAGGTTATTGGTTAAGAATCAATCAGAACACGAAACTGCTGGAATTTTTTGCGGGTTCCACCAGCGACGCTCCGGGTGCGCCGAGAGGTCTTATTGAAACGCCGGTCAATCCGGAAATTTGGTATCATGCGATCGCGACAAGGGATGGTTCCGGCACGATGAAATTGTATATGGACGGCGAACTTAAGGGCACCGTGAGGACCACAGACGCTCCCACAACAAGCGAGAACTTATTTGTGATCGGAGGGTCGGGAGGTTTCGATGTCGCGGGTTCCAGTGGAACTTTTAAGGGTCTCATAGATGAGGTATCCGTATACAATAAAGCGCTCAGCGAAGCGCAGGTAAATGAAATTTTCAACTTAGGGAGCGATGGCAAATGCACGCGTCAGGTTGAGTATCCGATAACTTCAAAACAGGCGGAAATCGCATACTGGGAACAGCAACAAGCATATCAGTCCTATTTGAGCCAGCAGAAGAGAAGCACGAGTTGCGCCGTAGATGAGTATTGGAATGGAAGCTATTGCTCGTCACGCCCCCAAGCAAATTGCGGCGAGAATGAATACTGGGATGGAACATCTTGCTTGCTGAGGCCCTCGGCAATCCCCAGTAGCGGCGGCAGTACCGAAAGTGTGACACCCACGACGAATTATAGCGGGCCGGGCGGATGTACCACTCCAGAAGAATGCCAGGCCTATTGCACGGCAAATTACCAGGATCCGGCATGCCAGCAGCTTGGACCGAGCGGATTTATTACTCCCCAGGAATCACGTTTTGCAACGGACAAATCGGCGCTTCAAGGAGCGACCGTTGGAGCACTATTTGCGAACTTTCTGTCGCCGTTTCTCGAACTGCTGAATCGTTAAGCAAGAATTGTTCCGATGATGTCGGGATACCCTCGCGCGAACTCCGCGGAGGGCATCGCTTTTTTGCCTTCGAGTTGGAGCGTTTCGATAAGAATACTGCCATTGCGGCAGGTAACGGACAGGCCGGAATCTGCGCGGCTAACTGTTCCTACTGATTTAATTGCCAAGGTTGAACCTTGGCCGTCTTGCCAAGGTTCAACCTTGGCAGAACGCGCTTTCAGGATGCGAAGCCGCTTTTCATTCCAGAATGTGAATATCCCCGGCCATGGATTGAGCGCGCGAATTTTGCGCTCGATCGTTTCCGCGGATTCGTTCCAATCCAGATGCCCATCCTCTTTTACGATTTTTTTCGTGAAGGTCGCTTCTGTGTGATTTTGTTCACGGGGCTTGATCGCACCCGCGAACCATTGCGGGAGTATGTCGGTAAGAAGCGCCCCGCCTAATACTGCGAGTTCTTCTTCGAGTTTCTCGTAGGTTTTTTCATTAACCGGAACAGCTTTTTGCGCAATGAGTGGTCCGTGGTCGAGTTTTTCATCCAACTGCATGATGGTGACGCCGGTTTCGGCATCATCCGCTAAGATCGCATTGCGGATGGGGTCGGCTCCCCTCCAGCGCGGAAGCAGGGACGGATGGATATTCAGCGCGCCCTTCGGCGCAAGCGTAAGGACGGCGCCTGGGATGAGTTTTCCGTAAGCGGCAACGACAAAAACATCGGCGCCTTCCTCGGCAAGGCGCTTTGCGGCCTCCGGCGACTTAAGCGTCGCCGGTTGAAAGATCGGGATGCGGCGGGATTCGGCCCATGCTTTTACGGGCGGCAGAGTAAGTTTCAGACCGCGCCCGGCGGGCTTATCGGGCGCCGTTACGACAAGCGACGGCAGAAGATTTTTTTTTGCGAGTTCTTCCAAGACGCGGACCGCAAAAAGCGGAGTTCCCAGAAAAACGAATTTCATTTTTCCTCTTTTAATTTTTCAAGCGTAAGCGCGTGATCCACGAACAAGATCCCGTTCAAGTGATCCGTTTCATGCTGGAGAACCTGCGCAAAGAGCCCCCCTGCACCCCGCGTGAATTTTTTCCCGTGCTCGTCATAGGCCTCAATGGTGACGTTGGTCGAGCGTTTGATCTTTCCAAAAGCGCCGCGCACGGAAAGACATCCCTCGGTCATGATTTCTTTCTTGCGAGATTGTTTGGTGATGCGAGGGTTGATGAACACCAGATATTCCTCGGTTTCTTTTTTCTTTTTTGCGGCTTCTTCATCTTCGAGTGCATCCGTTTTCTCGGGGTCGAGGATATAGCGGGACACGATGAAGAGCGCCTTGGGGACGCCGATCTGGACCGCCGCGAGCCCGATTCCCGACGGCTCAGCGCGCAGCGCGAGTTTCATTTTTTCGATAAGATCACGCATCGCCTTTTTAGGGATATCGGCAAGCGACACGTGTTCGGATTGATGGCGCAGACGCGGGTCTTCCTTCTGGATGATGGCCATGACGTTAGCGTACGCAAATGGTTGCTGTTTTGCAATTTTGTGGTACACTCGCTCTAGTTTGAATCTTGAGAGAGGCGGGCATCATGCCAACCGCATTGATCACCGGTATCACCGGTCAGGACGGGTCGTATATGGCGGACCTTTTGCTTTCCAAGAATTATCGGGTCATCGGCATGGTCCGGAGGTCCAGCCGCGAGCGCCACGAAAATATCGCGCATCTGGAAGGGAAGATCGAGCTCTGCTCCGGAGATCTGTCGGATCAGGGGTCCCTGATCCGCGCACTCGAGAAACGGGAGGTGGACGAGCTGTACAATTTCGCCGCGCAATCGTTCGTCGGCGAATCGTGGAACCAGCCCGTTTTTACCGGCGATGTGACCGGCCTCGGCGCGTTGCGAGTGCTCGAGGCGATCCGCATGGTGAACCGGAAGATCAAATTTTATCAGGCCTCGTCCTCCGAAATGTTCGGCGCGGTCGAGGAAACGCCGCAAACCGAGAAAACGCGGTTCTATCCGCGGAGCCCCTACGGATTCGCAAAATTGTATGCGCACTGGGCGACGGTGAACTACCGCGAAGCGCATGACATTTTTGCGGTCTCCGGGATCCTCTTCAATCACGAATCGCCGCGCCGCGGCCTCGAATTCGTGACGCGGAAGATCACGCGCACGCTCGCGCGCATCGCGCAGGGCGACGGCATCCAATTGCATCTGGGAAATCTGGACGCTCGCCGCGATTGGGGGTTCGCGGGGGATTATGTGGATGCGGCATGGCGCATGTTGCAACGACCTCAACCGACGGATTATGTCATCGCGAGCGGCGTCCAGCATTCTGTGCGCGAGTTCGTGGAAGAGGCGGCACGGTGTGTCGGGATGGACATCGCATGGCAGGGAACCGGCGCGGACGAACGCGGAATTGACGTCAAAACAGGATGGCCGATGGTCGTCGTCGATCCCGCGCATTTTCGCCCCGCCGAAGTCGATATGCTCTGCGGAAATTCGGCGTACGCACGCGCCGTATTGGATTGGAAACCGGCAGTTTCGTTCGAGCACTTGGTCCGGATGATGGTGGACGCGGACCTCGAACGGTTGAAGAAGCGCTGACCCCGCTCCGCCTATTGGCGGACGGGGGTTTTTCTTTTCGGCTGGATTTTTGGGTGATTTCGGGTACAATAATCATGATATGTCAATAGCGAATCGTCGATGGGCTTTATTCGCAATTCTTGCGGCGGCTTTTGCCGCGCCCATGGCATATTCACTTTATTTTCATATCAGGCCGGCGGTCGATGCCGCGGCATACGATACGATCGCGCTGAATATCCTCGCGGGAAAGGGATTTGTAGAGAGGAACTCCGAGAATATTTTATTCGATAATTCCATTTCCCGCGCAGGTCCGGTGTATGAATATTTTTTGGCGGGGATCTATGCGGTCGCGGGGCATCACTATGAGGCGGTCTGGTTCGTGCAGGCGCTGTTGCATGCCGCGACCGCGCTATTACTTTTCCTGATCGCGCGGAGTGTTTTTCTGGAAAGTGGCGCGGTTATCGGTCTTGCGACGGCGGCGATCTTCGGGCTGCATCCGGACCTGATCGAGATCTCGGCAATGCTCATGACCGAAACGCTGTATCTTTTTTTGGTGACGCTCGCCATCTTTTTATTCGTGAAGGTTTGGGAACGGCCCGACCGGTTATGGTTGGGGGGTCTTTTTGGATTTGTGATGGGGGGCGCGATCCTCGCCCGTCCTCCGGTCCTTTTTTTCCTGCCGATCATCGCCATTTTTTATGCATTCCGGCGGCGGTATGCGGCGCTCGCGGTTTTTGCGGCGGTTCTCGCTCTTACGCTCACGCCGTGGGTCGTGCGGAACTATCAGATCTACCATCAAGTCGTACTGACGACCATGATCGGCGAATATAATATCTGGATCGGAAATACGCTCGTTTCCAGCGGCGGTCAGTTGAGCGAGGGATATAATCCGGCCTCGCAGTACACCACGACCTACGGTTATGAAGGGTTCAAAGATGCCGCACGCAGCCATTTTTGGGCGTTTACACTCGAGCATCCGTTTGTTATGGTGAAGCTCGTTTTGCTCCGCATGGTGAGATATTTCAGCTTGATCCGTCCGATGGGTTTTTGGTTCTATCAGCAGGGGATCGGTCAGGCGGTTTTCATCGCATCGTCGCTCGTCGCGATCGCATTCCTGTTCATCGCCGGATTCTCGGGATTGGTGATGGCGCTCTATGAGCGGAAAAAGCTGTTTTACTATCTGGCGGGTTTCGCGCTCGCGGCTCCGGTCGCATTGCTTCCCGCAGTCGTGGAATCGCGGTATCGGTTCCAGATCTATCCGTTTTTGGCGCTCTTTAGCGCGTATTTCGTGGTCAGGGGGTGGCGCGACCATCGGGCGGCGCAGAAGCCGCTGCTGTTGGCCGGAGGCGTTCTTTTGGCGGTGAGCGCCATTGATGTCGTGGTATTCTGGCAGACGGTCTATGAACGGCTCGCGCCCATCTTTCAGTGATATGCAAAAAAAATTATCCATCATCATTCCCTCATATAATGAAAAGAAGACCATTCGCGAACTTTTGGCGAAGGTCAGGGAGGTGCCGCTTGCGGGCGTCGACAAGGAGATCATTGTCATTGATGACGGTTCGAACGACGGGACGCGCGATATTCTGAAAGATGCCGAGGGAATCCGCTCTATTTTTCATGAACACAATTTAGGAAAAGGCGGCGCCGTGCAGACCGGATTCCGGTATGCGACCGGTGACATGGTGATCATTCAGGATGCGGATCTGGAATATGATCCGGCGAACTATCCGCGGCTCATCGCCCCGATTCTTTCGGGACATGCGGATGTCGTGTACGGGTCGCGATTCGTCGGGGGGGAGCCGCATCGGGTGCTGTATGCTTTTCATTATTTTGCGAACCGCTTCCTGACCGTTCTCTCCAACATTTTCACCGGCTTGAATCTGACGGACATGGAGACCTGTTATAAGGTTTTTCGTCGGGAGGTCGTGGATGGCTTCAAAGAGAAACTGGTCTCGCGGCGATTCGGCATCGAGCCCGAATTAACAGCGCGTGTGGCGCGCGGGAAGTGGCGTGTATATGAGGTCGGCATCTCCTATTACGGCCGAACATACGAAGAGGGGAAAAAGATCAATTGGAAAGACGGGCTTGCGGCGGTCTGGCACATCATTCGGTTCAATTGTTTTGCATAATGCCATGCCGAAGAAAATTTTATTGGTTACGCCGCGGTTTCCCCTGCCGGATGCCGGAGCGTGCGAACAGGACCGATTGGAGGGAATGAAGCAGCTGAAGCGATTGGGCTTCGATGTCCGTGTTTTTGCGAAAGCGTTCCAATTTCAGGACCGCGGATCGATCGCGCGGTTTTCGCGGGATTCCGGAATTCCGGTCGAGCTCGTCGGTTATGAGCGCGAAAAAAAGCGCTCATGGTCCGGCGGCGCATATTTTTATCTTCGCCGTTTGTTCTGGCCGCCGTATTGGGACGGCGCGGCGTACGAATATTCCCATCCGGAGACGCGTTCTCGTTTTGTGCGCGTGCTTCGGGAGTGGCGGCCGGATGCGGTGTGGTTCGATTACACGTATCTGTGGCCGCTCTATTCCGTCGTCCGTAAAATGCGCATTCCTGTCGTGACGCGTTCGCTCAATTTTGAGCCGGTCCATTTTTTACAGGAAGACGGCCGCACATTCGTCAATGTGATAAAATCCCTTCCGAAATTCCTGAGCGAGTGGCTGACGGTGCGAAAAAGCGACTGGCTCTTCGCCATCACGCCGCGCGAGGAAGCGATCTACCGCCGGATGGGCGCGCGACGCGCATCGACGTTGCCGCTCCGGAGTCTGCCAAAATACCTGAGCGAGAATCGCACGATCCACGACGAACGGCCTCTGCATGTTTTTTTTGCGGGGTCCACGTATACGGTTTCGCATAACCGCGAGGCGCTCGAATTCATCGTGCGAAAGATCGCGCCCGAATTGGAGCGGCATGCGCCCGGCGCATTCATATTTCACATCACCGGCAATAAAGTGCCGAGCGATACTGCGCACGACATTCGCGGACCGGTGCGGCACGACGGATTCGTGGAGGACTGGGAGTCGTTCACGGATCGGATGGACATCGCGTTGGTGCCCTCGCTCTTCGGCGCCGGCATGCAGCAGAAAATATTCGAACCGCTGTCGCGGGGCATTCCGACCGTCACATCATCGCGCGGGCTTGCGGATTATCCGTTCCGCGGAGATGAGTCGGTGCTTCTGGCGGAAACGCCGGATGAATTTGTCGGATGCCTGCTCCGGTTGCGGGATATCGGGTTGCGGGAAAAGCTTTCAAAAAACGCGCTTTTGCTTTCGAACCAACTGTTTTCCCGCATGAAACTCGATGCGATCATCGGCGCCGGATTCGATGGTATATTCACGCATCCCGAGCGCGCCCGGATATGATCGCATACACAAAAAAAATCGAGATCCTCGCCTATTATTTCCTTATGGTTGCCATCGGGCTCATCATCGTCGCAAAGATCGGAACGGCCGCGTTATTGTATGTAAAAGATATTTCACCGTCCCCCGTTCAGGATCCGTTGGAATACCGGAATCTGGGATTGAATACGCTTGCGGGTAACGGGTTCAGCATCGCAGAGAAGCCCCCCTATGTTCCGGATCTTTTTCGCACTCCCTTGTATCCGTTGTTCCTTTCGGCGACATTTTCGCTCGATAAAAACGGACATATGGCGATTTTGCTGCAGCAGCTGATGATCATCATCTCTGTCTGGTTGTTTTTCAAACTACTGCATCGTTATCAGTTTGGGGTTTCGAGGATCGTTCCGCTCGTCTTCTCTCTATTTTTATTGATCGAGCCGCGTATCTGGTTCTGGTCGCTCGAAACCATGACCGAGTCGCTTTTCATATTTCTGACGTCACTCGCGATATTTTTATTGCTGTATCCGAGGATGCTCGGCAGGACCCACATTGCGGGTGCTGCGGCCTGTTTCGGGTGTGCGCTTTTGACGCGTCCTGCCGGATTGTTATGGATTCCCGGCTTTTTTCTTTTTCTTCTGCTGTATCGGCAGCCTTTTAAATCCAAGCTCATCGGCATCGGCATTTTTGCAGTGATGGCGGGACTGGTCGTATCGCCGTGGATAGTGAGAAACGAACGGCTCGTGGGTAAGCCCATTTTATCGGTTGCAGAACCGGTCGATTATATTCTGACATTCGGGAAAGGGAGGGCGGACCCGGCGTGGGCGTGCGAGAGCCGTATCACGGATTCCAAGGGCAGGCAGGGTTGCGTATTCCATGGGTGGACGGCGGCCGGTTTTCACGATACCGAAGAAACCGTTAAAAATTTGCGTGCGACCGTGCCGGTTTTCTCGTTCATAAAAACGAACGTGCTCGGCATGTATCATTTTTGGGCGCCGGTCGATTATAAAGATAGCGTCGGTATTTTACATAATGCGGTAGCGGGAGCCGGAAAGGCCCGGTCGCCGGCATGGGCGGCATTTGCGAAAATGTCCCATCAATGGTATTCTGTTGTTTTGGGTTTCATCGCGATCATGGCCGTTGCGGGCTTTGTTTTTCTGTATAAAAGAAGGGAATTCGCGATGATGGGTCTGTTCGGCGGCATCATTTTTTCCAGCAATTTTATGAATTTTGGCATCGCATCGGGGCGTCTTCATTTGATTCTTTTGCCGTCGGTGGTGTTTTTGGCGGGTTTGGGCGCCGCCTATATGCGGCACGCAAATTTTCCGAGGGAATCATCTAAAAAATCATGAAACTATCTGTCATCATTCCTGCCTATAATGAGGAGGGTTGTATAGAAAAAGCACTGCGCGATCTCTATCGGCTGTTGGTCGCGGAAAAGATCGACCATGAAATGGTGGTGATTTACCGCGCCTCTTCCGATCGGACGGAGGAAATTTTAAAAGCATTGATGCGGGAAATTCCCACGATGCGATATATCGATAAACCCGCGCCGCATGGTTTCGGCCTCGCATTGCGCCACGGACTGGAGGTTTTTTCCGGAGATGCGGTTACATTCTACATGGGGGACGACAGTGATTCACCGGAGGATCTGGTTCTGTATTTCCGGACCATGGAACGGGAGGGAGTGGATTGCGTGTTCGGGTCACGGTTCGTGCGGGGAGGCGCGATCACCGGATACCCGTGGATAAAATATATTTTGAATCGGGCGTGTAATCTCGTGATCAGGGTTTTGTTCCGCTCGAAATATAACGATTATACGAACGCATTCAAGTTATATAGACGATCTGTTATCGAAGGAACACAGCCCTATATAGGCCGGTATTTCAACTTTACGCCGGAATTGGTGCTCAAGGCGATCTCGCGAGGATATACATTCCGAGTGGTGCCGAACAGCTGGAGAGGGCGCCGAGCCGGAGAATCAAATTTCAAGCTTTGGCACATGGGTCAATTGTATATCCTCACGATTTTCCACTGTCTGCTCGAAAAGAAGCTTCTGGAGAAAAATAAATAAAAACGTATGGGGATGAATCGTTTGAGATTCTCATGGTTTTTGAGCACCTATCGGGACTTTATCGTCCTTTTTTTTCTTTGCCTCATTATCAACAGCATCGTATTTTCGGTCACCTATTCCCGTGGAAATTTGGATCCGAGGCGCTTAACGACGGATGCCCGCGAGTATTATACATTGGCGACCAATATGGTTGAGCGGGGTGTCTTTTCCCGCATGGAACAGGCGCCATTCATACCCGATCGCTTCCGCACTCCCGCGTATCCGCTGGTGGTCGGGGCGTTTGCAAAGGTATTCGGCGGCATCGGAGTCCTTTTGGTGTTTCAGATTTTTTTGTCCTATATCAGCGCCATCGGCGTATATTGGATCACGGACTTTTTGTGGAATTCGCGTTCGGTCGCCCTCATCGCGGGATCGGCATTCCTCTCCAACCCCCTCGTATTCATCCTAGCGAACAGCGTTTTTTCGGAGACGGTATTCTTGTTTTTGCTCATATTCGGCGTCTACTATTTTTTGCGCTATCTCCGGTCGAATTCCACCCGACTTTTCATGCTGGCGATGGCGCTTTTTTCATTCGCCGCTTTGACGCGGCCGATCGCGTTGTATCTTGTTTTTGCCGCGCTCGGGTACTCGGTCCTCGTCCGCTTTAATTTTAAAAAGCTTGTCCTGAATACATTTTTGTTTGCCGTGATATTTTCCGCGGTCTTATTCCCGTGGTCGTTGCGCAACAAGCTGATCTTCGGCGATTGGCATTTCACGACCGCCGATATCATTAATATGTATTATTTGCATATCGGGCAGCTCTACGCGTGGCAGAATGATATTTCGTTCCACGACGCGATGGAGACGCTGAGCGCGATGTGTACACCCGCCAAACTTTCCGAAAATTTCGACGGAAAGTGCGTGAATATCGAGATGCGGCGGCTTTTTATGCCGCTTCTTTCAGAGATCGAACCCGCGACGATCGCGAAATATGCGGCGCTGGGCAGCATACGGTATTTTTTTAATGACGGATTCACGGAATTCGGAAACTGGTTATGCAGGTATCAGTGCCCCGTTGCCTCGGTGAATATCATTGATGCGTTGGCGAACGGAGGGCCCAGCATTCTTTCCATTATGAAGAGCAAGCCGCCGGTCCTGCTGTCCATGTGGATCGTGGGTAAGGCCATCTGGTCCGTTATCTTCCTTTCGCTTGGATTTTTGGCATGGAACGGGAGAAGATATGTTGTGCAGCGGGAGCCCGCTCTTTTCCTTTTGATGATTCTCGGTTATTTCTTCCTTTTCTCGATCCCCGCATGGACCATCCGCTATCGGGTACCATTCGATACCTTTATCTTCGTATTTGCCGCGGCCGGATTCTGGCATTTAAAGGGCCGCGTCGTCCATTATGTGCGCCATCAACGGATTTAATTTTTCCGACGTGCGTCTGATTCGTGCGATGAACGATGCCGCGCGGCACCGCGGGCCGGATGGCGACGGGGAATTTTTGCATGATCGCATGACGCTTGGACACAACCGGCTCTCCATCATCGACCTTTCGCCGGCGGGCGCACAACCCATGAAAAGTGCGGACGAGAAACGCACCATTGTTTTCAGCGGGGAGATCTATAATTATCGGGAGTTGAAGGGGGAATTGCGCGGCACCTATCCGTTCCGCACCGAAAGCGATACGGAGGTGATCCTCGCGGCATACGAGAAATGGGGCGAGGAATGCCTCGCGCGGTTCAACGGCATTTTCGCGTTCGCCGTTTGGGATACCGAAAAGAATGAATTATTCCTTGCGCGCGACCGCGTCGGCGTGAAGCCCCTCTATTATTTTTGGGACGGAACACGATTCATCTTTTCATCCGAGATCAAAGCGATTTTGTGCCACGACATTCCGCGGTTGGCGGACCGCGCGGCGGCGAACCTGTATTTCCAGGTATTGTATGTGCCCGCTCCGCACACGATGTTTGAGGGCGTCCGGAAAGTGTTGCCGGCGCACTTTTTGCGCCTGAAGGATGGCCGATTGGAGGACAAGGAATATTGGCGGCCGGACGATTTTGAGAATTTCAAATCGCGCGGCGAAGCGAAGGAGCGTATCCGCGAATTATTCCATGATTCGGTCAGGCATCAATTGATCTCGGA
>JACOVJ010000085.1 GCA_016177385.1 Candidatus Niyogiibacteriota bacterium | reverse complement strand
GAGCTGCTCTACCGTTGAGCTACCGCGGAATCCATTCCTTAAGTTACCATTGAGTCCCGACGACCTATGGTGTCGGGACCCCGACCTAGAGTCGGGGCTACCGCGGAATACGGTTCTTATACTATCGCAAATCGCGCATTATTTCAACCGCGTTGCTATACTATATGTATGGCTCGCGGATTTTGGATCTACGGCTTTGCGTTCAGCGCCGTCGTGGCGCTCGATGCCGCCAAATATCTCACTTTCGGTTTCCCCGCGCTCATCAATTGGGAATCCTTTGCGCATCCGGCGTGGGTCATCGGCGCGCTCGCGTTGTTTTTTGCGAGCCTCAAATTCGACAACCGCGCATTCTGGAAATTCCTTTTCGGCGTCTATATCGCCGTCACGCTCGCCGCGCTCGCCAATCACTACCTCCCCTTTTCCGAAACCCTCACCTACAACTGCATGCTTTTCAACCTCGTTTTTGCGTCGCTCTATTTTGCGATCCTTCAGTGCCATGCGTAGGGCGCACGGAATCGTGCTCGCCGGGATTTTCGCAGCGACCATTCTCGTCCTCCTCTTCATGGGCCGCACATGGTGGGGAACGGCCGAACCGGGCTTCTGGACGGGCGGGGTCGGAAGCGCCCAAAACTCCCAATTGCTTTTCGATCCGTACACCTTCACGCACATTTCGCACGGCATCGGGTTTTATCTCGTCTTGCGGCTCCTGTTCAAAAAGAAATTTTCCTTTGGCGCGCTTCTTGTGATGGCAACGGCGCTCGAAGCGGGCTGGGAAATTCTTGAAAATACGAATCTTGTCATCGAACGCTACCGCGAGGTCACGATCGCGCAGGGATATTTTGGCGACAGCATCGTGAACTCGCTCGGCGACATTGCCGTAACCGTTGTCGGATTCTGGCTTGCGGCGCGCTTGCCGCTTGTTGCCACGATCGCGCTTTTCGTCGGCATCGAGGTTGTGCTTGCGCTCACCATCCGCGACAATCTGACGCTCAATATCCTGATGCTCCTCTACCCCGTCCCCGCCATCCAAGCGTGGCAATCGGGAGGGTAAAACAATCATCCGATCTCAAAAATCTTCTGGCGCGATGCAAAACCGCTTACCAGCCGCACGCGCGACGCGCCGACGCCGAAATGGCGCGCGAGTGCTTCGGCAATCGCGCGATTCGCCCGCCCCTGTACGGGCGGCTCTCGAACGGAGACGACAAAATGCGTTTCATCGACTCTCTCGATGCCCGTCTCATGCGCGCCTGGTTTCGCGCTGACGAAAATTTTCACAAAATCAGTACCCCTCGAGTTTATGCGCTTTGGTGTGCTGGCGGATGCGCTCGAGCGCCTTGGCCTCGATCTGGCGGATGCGCTCGCGGGTCACGCCGAATTCCTTGCCGACCTCTTCGAGCGTATGCGTGATGCCGTCATCAAGACCAAACCGCATTTTTAAAATTTTCTGCTCCCGCGGCGTCAGGTCCACCATGATCTCGCGCAATTGGTCTTTTAAGAGCCGCCGCGACGCCTCCTGTGCGGGCGACAGGATCTTCTCGTCCTCAATGAACTCGCCGAGCGTCGAGTCCTCATCATCCTCGCCGACGGGCGTATCAATGGAAACCGTATCCTGCGAAATTTTCTGGATGTGATGGATCTTCTCCACTTCCACGCCCATTTCGGATGCGATCTCCTCGGGCAAGGGGTCGCGGCCCAAGTCCTGCGTCAAGCGGCGCACGACCTGCTGGTATTTTGAAATGGTTTCCACCATGTGCACCGGAATACGGATGGTGCGCGCCTGATCGGCGAGCGCGCGCGTCACGGCCTGCCGGATCCACCACGTTGCATAGGTTGAAAATTTATACCCGCGGCGCCAGTCGAATTTTTCAACGGCGCGGAACAATCCAAGATTGCCCTCTTGGATCAGGTCCAATAGCGTCAGGTTCGGCGAACGCCCCACGTAGCGCTTCGCGATGGAAACCACAAGCCGCAAGTTCGCGAGCGCCAGTTGCTTTTTCGCTTCCTCCTCCCCTTTTTCGATGCGCTTCGCAAATTCGCGCTCTTCTTCGGCATTCAACAGCGGAATGCGCCCGATCTCGCGCAAATACATTTGCACCGAGTCCGTGCCCAAGTGCTCAAGCGCTTCCTGTAATTTCACCTCCTTCGTCTTTTTTTCCTCGATCTCCAAAATATCCTTCCCTTCGATGACGTCCACGCCCGATTCCTGCAGACGGTTATACAGGTCCTCCAAAAAAAGGATGTTCCGCTCGATGTGCTGGAATTTATTCAGGATCTCGCTATAGGTGATGAATCCGCGGAGTTTCCCTTTGCGGATCAATTCCTGGACCTTTTCCTCGGTAAATTCGGTCTTTGCGGAAAATTTTTTCGCCCCCGTTTTCGGGACGCCGCGTTTTGCGGGTTTGCGTGCCTGCGATTTGCGGGCGAACTTCCGGATTTTAGCGGCTTTACGGGCCGTTTTGGTCTTCTTTCCCATGGAGGTGATAGATTGTCCTCAAATATAGCACGCTGTCAAGCCACGGTCAATCCCGATAGTGGTAGCCGTGCCGCGGTCCTCCGGACTCGCGCCAAAGGCGCGAGCGCGACCACTATCGGGATCAATTTAGCCGATTTAGCTCTTGCGTCAACACCTTGAACTCCTCCAGCTGACCCTCGAGTGCCGCGTCCTCGCCGGCCTGTTCGGAACCCCGCATCGCGCCGGTCAGTTCCACAAGCCGTTCTTTGATGCCTTCGCGGCGCAATTCGCGCGCAAGCGTTTGAATTTCGTTTCCGATCTTTTCGGCATTTTCGCACATGATCTCGGCTTCGAGCGCCAGCTTCTTTAAATAATGGTCCATCGCGGCGCGGTCAGCGGTTTTCGCCTGTTCAAAAAACGGCCGGCGTCCGGCGGAAAACCACGCGGAGTCCACGCTTGAAAAATCCGCGTCCAGCCCTTTCCATGCCGCAAATCCGATCAGGCGCTCCTCCACCAGATCGCGGCGGCTCCGCGCGCGCTTTTGCGGTTCTTCGTCGGCGACCTCATCGGCTTTCCCCGGTTTTACGCGCCGCACATCCTGCCATACGGCGTCCTCCGGCACCTTCAAAAACGCGGCAACGCGTCCGACCCAGTGCGCGCGGTCAATGCCGGACGCGATCCCCGCAACGAACGGGAGTACCACGCGCCCGACCTCTTTATTCAAGGCGCGCGGCTCCGCGAATTTGGCACCGAGCGTTTCCAGGAAAAACTCGACAATAGGCCGCGCGCCCGCAAGCGCGCTTTTCCATGATTCCGGGTCCTCGCGCACGAGGTCAGCCGGATCTTTTGCCGCCGCGATGCGCACGACCTTCACATCGAACCCGAGGCGGAGCGCATCGTGCACGCTTTTCGCGGTCGCATCAAAACCGGCAGCATCGGAATCGAACGACAAAACCAACGTATCCGCGAGACGCTTTATCATGGATAAATGAAACGGGGTGAGCGCCGTTCCCGATACGGCAACCGCATTCGTGACGCCCGCTTGATGCGATAAGATCAAATCCATTTGCCCCTCCAAAACCACGCACGCATTTTGTTTACGGATGTCGGTTTTTGCGCGATCGAATCCGTACAAAACCCGCGATTTGTCGTAGAGGAGCGTCTGCGGCGTATTGATGTATTTGGCTACGCTGGAATCTGGGGACTGGGAACTGGGCGCTGGGAGGTCCTTTTCGAAAATGCGTCCGGAAAATCCGACCACGCGTCCGGCGCCGTCCGAAAGCGGGAACATGATGCGCGCGCGAAAGCGGTCGTACCATCCTGCATCGCGCTCGGACCGGATGACGAGCCCCGCCTTTTCCATTTCCTCGCCGCGATATCCTTTAGCGCGAAGCGCATTCGTCAATTCGTTCCACGAATTTTTCGCGTACCCCACGCGGAACGATTTCGCGGTCTCGCCCGTCATCCCCCGTTCCTTCAGATACGCGCCGACATCCTTGCGCTCGTACACATGCCGCTCATAAAATCGTGTCGCGTCCTCTAAAAGATCCAGAAGCCGCGTGCGCTCGGTACGGAGCCGCGGGTCCTCGCGATGGATCTCGATGCCCGCTTTTTCGGCAAGCAGGCGCAGAGCGTCCGGAAACTCCACGCCCTCGATCTCCATCACGAACCGGAAAATGTCGCCGCCCTTGTTGCACCCGAAGCAATGCCATATCTGGCGCGACGGCGTCACATAAAAGGACGGCGTGCGCTCGGCATGAAAAGGGCAGGACGCTTTGAAATTGACG
>JACOVJ010000007.1 GCA_016177385.1 Candidatus Niyogiibacteriota bacterium | reverse complement strand
GTTCTTTTTATTGATGAATTGCATACCATCGTGGGCGCGGGCGCGGCCGAGGGGGCGATCGACGCCGCGAATATCTTAAAGCCCGCGCTTGCGCGCGGGGAGTTGCATGCGATCGGTGCGACGACCCTCAAGGAATATCAACGCCACATCGAAAAAGACCCTGCGCTGACGCGCCGGTTCCAGCCCGTCTATGTGGAAGAACCGTCGCAGGACGATGCGACCGCGATCCTTCGCGGCATTAAGGAGCGCTACGAAATTCATCACGGCGTTCACATCACGGATGCCGCGATCATCGCCGCGGTCCAGCTATCGGCGCGTTACATCACGGACCGGTTTTTGCCGGACAAAGCTGTTGATCTGATCGATGAAGCCGCCTCGGCTCTGCGGCTCGAACTCGACAGCATGCCGGAGGATCTTGAAAAATCGCGCAGCGAGATCACTCGCTTAGAGATCGAAAAAGAAGCGCTGAAAAAGGAAAAAGGTTCCTCTTCCAAGACCAAGATCCGCCGCATTCAGAATCAAATCGACGGCTTTCGCGAAGAATCGTCCGGGCTCGAATTGAAATGGAAAAACGAAAAAGAGGCGATCACCGCGATCCGTCAATTCAAACGGGATATGGATAGCTTGAAATTGGAAGCAGATCAGGCGGAACGGACCGGCGACCTGACACGCGTTGCCGAGATCCGGTATGCGCGCCTGCCCGGAATGGAGAAACAATTGCTGACGGAAGAAATGAGGCTCAAAAAATTGCAGGCGGCGCGCAGCATTTTAAAAGAAAAAGTAGAAGCCGAGGATATCGCAGGCGTCGTTGCGCGCTGGACCGGCATTCCGGTCATGAACTTGCTCGAGGGCGAAGCGAAAAAACTGTTGCGCATGGAAGCGGATCTCGCGGCGCGTGTCGTGGGGCAGAATGAGGCGCTTGCGATGATCGCCAACGCGGTCCGCCGCAGTCGCGCAGGCGTCGGCGACCCCCTGCGTCCGATCGGCTCTTTTATGTTTTTAGGTCCCACGGGCGTGGGGAAAACGGAGCTCGCGCGCCGTCTCGCCGAATTTTTGTTCAACGACGAAAAAGCGCTCGTGCGCGTGGACATGTCGGAATTCATGGAAAAGCACTCGGTATCCAAATTCATCGGCTCGCCGCCGGGGTATGTCGGTTACGAAGAAGGAGGGCAGGTCGCGGAATTGATCCGCCACCGGCCATACGCGGTCGTGTTGTTCGACGAGATCGAAAAAGCGCATCCGGATGTGTTCAATATGATGCTTCAAATTTTGGACGACGGCCGCCTGACCGATGCAAAGGGCCGCCGCGTGAATTTCAAGAATGCGGTCATCATCATGACGTCCAATGTCGGTTCGGAATTCGCGCGGGAACTCGGCAAGCTCGGGTTCGAAACGGAGGAAGAGGCCGCGCTCGGTACCGATACGAAGCACCTGAAAAATCGCATCAAAGCGGCGCTCGTCGAGCGGTTTCGTCCGGAATTTTTGAACCGGCTGGACGAGGTCATCATTTTCAACGCGCTGACGCGGGCCGACATCGAAACAATCGTGGATATTCAGCTTACGGATGTCCGGCGCCGGCTTGCGGAAAAGGGCATCGGGTTTTCGATCACGGCCGCCGCAAAAGCGCGCCTGACCCAAGAGGGGTATGATCCGAATTTTGGCGCGCGTCCCTTGAAGCGCCTGATCCAGACGAAGATCTTAAATGCCGTGGCCGAGCGCCTGATCGCGGGAGCCGCGAAAGCCGGCGACCATTTGATCGTGGACGAAAAAGGAGATGCGCTCGATGTTTCGGTGAAGGCGGAGCCGCGCGAAGCGCCTCGCAAAAAGAAGAAAATCATGGTATAACAAGAACACCCGCGATGGCGGGTGTTCTTTGAATATAAGAATGGACTGTAGGATATATTCGTCTTGACAATTGATAACTTTTCGCGATAATGAAAGTAATGGCGGGATTAAAAGCGCAGATCAAACGGTTATACGTTGGGAAAAAATATAGCGGCGTTGAAATTGCCCGTCATCTGAATTTGCCCATCCGGCAGGTCTATCGGATCCTTGAAAAAGCTAGTGTTCGGCGCAGGAAAACTCACGAATCGAATTTATTGCGATTCGAGCGTCAGGCGCCATCCTTTACACTCCGTAAAAATTTTTCCACACACGATAAACTTCTTTTGACTGCCGGTATCATGTTGTATTGGGCGGAGGGCGCATCTCATAAAAATCGGTGCTCGCTCGATTTTGCAAACAGCGATCCGGACATGATAAAAGTATACCTTGTTTTTTTACGTAGAGTTTGCGGTGTTGATGAAGGTCGATTGCGGATATATCTTTATTGCTATGCAAACCAAAACATCGAAGCGCTGAAGCGTTTTTGGACAAAGATAACCGGTGTTTCATTGCGTCAGTTTACCCAGCCCTATGTTAGAAAGGATTTTAAGAAGGAAAAGGAAGGGAAAATGCCGTACGGTTTAGTTCATGTGCGATACGCAGACAAGAAACTTTATCGGCAATTTGAGGTGTGGCAACAGAAGATTGCATTACAGTTATCACGCGTGGGTGGCGGAGTGGACAATCGCTCTGGTCTGTAAAACCAGCGCCCTAACGGGCTACGCAGGTTCGAATCCTGCCCCACGCACAGAAAAAGTTTGCGCCGAGGTAGCTCAGCTGGTAGAGCAACGCCATGGTAAGGCGTAGGTCGGGAGTTCAAATCTCCCCCTCGGCTCTGAATAAAAGGGCTGGAAAACGGGAATTCGATTTTCCCCTCGGGCTCTGATAAAAAGGTGACGGAAGGTCATCGGTTCAATCCCGATCAACGGCTCACATAACAATTTCGCGCGTTTTTAACATACACCAAACATACGCTATAGCGTATGTTTGGTGTATGTCACAGCTTGACATAATACGGTTTTTCGTTTAATCTCCGAGTGGGTTTGAACGTTAAAAAAAGGAGGTTTTGCGATGGAACCCAAACGAGGCCTCTTGTGGGCCGGTATCGGCACGCTTTCGCTCTTCGCGCTCGGCGCCATCCTTATTTTCCTTTTCGGAACATTCGGAGAACTGGAGATACGGCTTCTTCTGACCGCGCTCACGATCGGATGGTACAGCATGTGCGCGTCCGCGACATTCGGTTTTCGCGAAAAAAGGTTGGGAATCATCGCCGTCATCGGCGTTATGGTCTCGGTGGTCGGCGCCCTTCTGGCAATCGGCGAGATCTGGAGGCCATTTATGTTCGTCAGCGATAATGAAAGGACCGTTTTTTTCTTCCTCGTATTGTCGTTTTCGATCGCCCATTCAGCGTTGTTGATGAAAATGCTACTCGGGTCGAGAAGCAAGTGGGTGGGCGGCATCACCATTGCAACCACTCTTGTTGTTTGGTGCATCGCGGGGATGCTCAGCTGGCTTATCTTTTTGGATAATTGGCTTGATTTCTCGGAATTCTTTTTCCGGCTTCTCGCATCGCTCGTGGTGCTCGATCTCTTGGGCACCGTCCTTGTGCCGACCGTGAAAAAACTGACCGCGAAAACTTCGGGAGGGAGCCATGCGTAGAATCCTGATCGTTGTTCTTTTACTGTTCGGTTTCGCGGCTATCGCGGAAGCGAACGATGAATCCCCGAGTGTTATGTTGATGAATTTTTACGCACTTGTTGATGTGGGCTCTGGCCACGGCGATTCTTTCAAGAGATACGGGGGCGGCATCTTCGTCACCAACAACGGACTCCTTGGTCTTGAAGTTGATGATGTTCCATTTAACGGAAGTCACTACGGATTCGTTGGCGTTTCTTCTCAGTCGCCGGTCTTTTTCATGGTCCTTCCGGTCCGGCCAGTGTTTGCGATTGGCGCGCTGGCGGGGACGTTGGGTTGGCGCGTCGGCTTTGATATCGGAGGGATCACCGGCCACAGTTCTTCTGTATTTCTGGGCCCATCTCTTTGGAAAAATATCGATGGCTTGAACATAACAACGTTTACCATCGGATTCGGTTTCTAAGGCGTCAAAAGACGCCTTTTTTGTTTTCTTGCAATTCCCGCCTTTTTTTGTATACTAGACACTATGCCTCAACCGAATTTGATCAAATTATCGTGCTCGGTCTGCAAGCGCGTCGGGTATTGGTCGAGCAAGAATAAGAAGAAAGTCGAGCGGAAGATCGAGTTAAAAAAATACTGCCGGTGGTGCAAAAAGCACACTCCGCATAAAGAGTCCAAGAAATAATTTACGAGGTCCGGCCTCGTAAGATCGGGAGTTTAGGTAAGTGGTATACCTGCTGTCTCCAAAACAGCGATCGGAGGTTCGATTCCTCCAACTCCCGCCGAAAAAGGTGACGGACGATTCCCTCAGCTCCCGCCTTCGCCTCGCCGAAGTTTTGCTCCGCAAAACGAAGGCGGGATTCGACTCAGCTACGGCGAGGTAAAACCCGCTGAATAAAAATCCCCGTTCCGGGGGTTTTTTATTTTATGTGCAATATGTCTAAAAAATTGTACAACCGTCCAATTTTTTAGACAGACGGGAACATAGAATTAATACAAGTAATGCGAGGAGGGAGCGAAGCGGGCGGGTCTTGACTCTTCTGTATGCGTATGATAGAAGAAGTATGGAATTGAAAACCTCACCCAAGGAGAAAAGCCATGAGGAAAATTCTGGGAGCAATCGTGCTCGCAGGCGCGTTGGTTCTCGGCGCCTCCGTCGCACCGCATTTTGCGGCCGCAGAATCCAAATCGGCCGAACCCGTTCTGAAGCCGGACGATGTGCGCAAGGCCCGTGAAGCCATCGTCGCGCTCACGCAGATCTTCGATGACGAGCCGGCCGCTCAATCCGTCCTTTCACGGGCGCAGGAATCCCAACCGCCCAAAAAGGATATGGCGGATGTGGCCGACCGCGCGCTCAGCATTCTTTCGGGCTACATCGGCGTTGCGGCTGCGGCGGTCGAGAAAGCGGCTCCGGAAGTGTGGCGGGTGATGATCCGCCAGCAGTATGCGAACGCCATTTTCTGGCCAACGATCCCTGCCGGTCTTTTGCTGATCACGTTGGGTTATTGCGCGATCCTCAAAAGAATTTGGCCGAAAATCGAAAATCCAACGACGGATGCAGAAAAAGAAGACATGAATTGGCGTGGCGGGCTTTCAACGGCCGTTCCATTCATCGGAGGACTCGTTTTCAGCGTCTGGCTCGTGATCGCGGTCGGGCTTTCCATCAAGGTGTTCATCAATCCCGAATACTACGCGTTCCGCGACCTGCTCCAACTTCTTCTCAGCCGCGGCGCGCTCTAAGCGCCGCACAAGCGGTACCCCCGAGATGTTTTCTCGGGGGGTTTTCATGCAAAAAATTCCCGAGGGTAGTCCTTAGGAACCAGAAAAGGACTACCCTCGGGAGTTTTCAATATTTTTTCCACCGCGAACGGATATAGTTGGCGGCTTCGCTGACTTGAAGCGCCGTTGTTGAGTTGCCGGTGCGGATATAAAAAACTTCGCCGCGGTCGGTTCGCACATAGGCCGGCTTTGCTCCAGGGAGGACCTGCACGACGCAGACCGGTTTTTTATCGGTCTCAGGGAACGATAATTTCACGAATCGGCGGAACTCGGAACCGATCATTTCCTTAAATACGTTCGTAAAATGATTTTCGAATCCATCCGGATTCGGCTTTTTGAGCGTCGCGTAATCGGGCGCCAACCCGCGGATCACGCCCGCATCGTCCACGCCGATCAGTAGGTGCCCACCGCCTGAATTCAGAAGCGCGGCCGCCGTTTTTATGGCCGCCTGCTCCAGGTCCCGGTTCACTTTGCTCGTGTTTACGTCCCAGCGGAATGTGGATTTGAATTCCAGATTTTCTCGCTCAGCGGTCTTTAGAAGATCGTCAAGCGTGACCGACGCCCCCGCAATGGGCTCGGCGGATTCCTCGGCATGAGCCTGCATCATTTCAGAAATGACGCGGCTGACCAGGTCCGGGTTCGCGATATGCATGAGACGGACCGGTTTTTCGCGCGACGCGGTACGGATGCCGAGCGTTCCATACGCGAAGATCTGGGACAACGGCGCGTATTCGTAAAAAACCGAGATCGGGTGCGCCAGCGGAATGACCTCGCGCTTTTTCATAATAATGCCGCGTTCTTTAATGACGGCAGAGGGCCGGATGGTGTAGACCGTATAGAGCCAGCGTAAAAAGATGAACGCAACGAGCAAGGTCTCGGCGAACGCGATGAAAAAGAATTTGGCGATCTCATAGGAAACAAGCTGGGACAAAGAGAGTGATCGGTACAGTTCGCCGTAGTTCGCCATGAGCGCGGCTAAAAAATACGCGCCGGTCACGACGAATTCCAAGAGAATGAGGTCCTTGATGATGACGATGGGGCTCCTGCGGATGAGGATCGGCTCTGTCATCGATGGTTCAGTATAGTGCCGCGGGGACGGGGATTCAACTGCTTATCCGGCTAATTTATAGGGGCGGCTTTTTGCCGCTTCCCGAAGTATTTTCTGCCGTTCGGCGAACAGGCGTTCGTGCTCGGTTTTAAGCAGCTTGGCGCGCTTCATATCACCCGCGCGGCGCGCTTCCTCCATTGCTTCATCGGTGTCCGCCATTTTTTCCGCAAGACGCTTCACGGCTTCGGTGGCGGATTCGAGCGGCTTGCCAGAGCCGACATGCTCTGGCGTACTTTCGAATTTCATATGTTTCCACTTTACCATTGTTGGAGCGCATTCCTACAATAGGGTAGAAGCGAACATTGAAAGGGATCGGATATGGATATTCCGAAACAGGCAAGAAAAAAGATCGCGCTTCGTAAGAGGGTCCGTCAATTCAGGAAAAAGCCGAGATTCTTGCGAGAGCCGAAAGCGAAGCCGCTTGCCAAGGAGCTTGCGCAGTCGGATCTTTCGCCAGCCGAGATATCGAAACTCATCGGGCGTCCTTATGGGTATTTCCACGAGGCGCTCCGGCAGCATGGCATCAAAAAGCCGCGGCATTCTCCGCGCCATATCACGTGGGCGGACGAAGCGCTCTGCGTCATTGTGGACGCTTTTCAGGCGAGCCAGGAGTTTTTCCGCTACAAAGTCGAAGACCGCGGGAACATTCGGGATCTCAAAAACACGCTTCTCGAAAAAATCTCCGTGATCCAGCAAAAAGCGGGAGAACGCGGGAAGATCACATGGGATGCCGTTCGTCTTGCCGCAGGCCGTCTGGGCGCGGACGATTTGAAGCGCATTGGGCGCGAAAAAGCGCCGCTTCCGCTCGTGTGGACGAACCTGAAAAAGTCGGAAAAAGAAAAAGCGCCATCTCCGCCTCTGCCGCCGGTCCGAGCATGGCCGGAACCGCCCGAACTCATCATGGATGCCGAGCAATTCGCAAAACCCGGGTTTCCGGTCGGCTTCATGTCGCGTATTGACTGGCGGTCGGACGGTTTTCGCGAAGCGGAGGTTTTCCGGGGCGCGGAAATTTTCTGCGCCAAGGGATGCCGATTTTTCGTCATCAACGCGGGGCTGGTCCACAAACAGTGGGTCAAAGGATTCGTCGGCGAATACACGGCCGGTATTCCAAAAGCCAAGCGTGCCGGCGCGTTTAACGCGGCGCTCGAGGAGATCGCGCGGGGGCTCGCGTTTGCGATCCCGCGCGTTCGACATCCGACCGAAAAAGGAAAATTCATCCGGTGGTACATCACGCCGAGCTTCACGCATGACGGCCCATACGGGGATATCATTGCAGAGAAGCTGAAAGCGTTGCGCACCGATGATATCGATATTCACTATCCGAAAAAAGGTCCCCTGATCGTCAAGGAGATCAATAAGAATATCGGTATCGTGAATTCGCGGCGCAGCCGCATGCCGACAGAGTATCATTCCAATGCCGCCGAGCGCGACATCAAGGATTTTGAAACACTGAACGCAAATTATATCTACGATATTTATTCGGTCGGCGGCCATGCGTCATTCGTGCATAATCCGCGCGGCGGCGAACGGCGGGTTCCGTATTTTACGATCCCGGCCGCACATCGCCTGCAAGGCGACCGCGTTGCGGAAAATCAGGAAGGCGTGGTGGTGCTTCGGTGGTCCGCGGACGGTTCCACGTATTCCGTTTGCGGATTTCCGCTCAGGGATCGGAGTCGCGACGAGCGCATGTATATTGCGGGCATCAAAGAAGGCGCAAAGAAAATTCATCAGAAGATCGTTGATGTGGTCAAGCAGAAGGGTGCGGTCACGGCTGGTGTTTTGGAGGATGCGCTCGGCGTTCCCCGCGAAGCGATCGAGCGCGAGATCCAGTTTTTGGTCGAACCAAAGCGCTCGACCCGAAAAACCTGGCCGGGTCTGTACTATGATCCGTCGTCCCGGACCTATGACTTTCATTCGGACTGGATCCAGGAAACCCTGCGATATCCGAAGCTGTCAAAAGATTGGAAAGAGAACCGGATGCTGGTGTTCGGGTGTTTGCATGCCGGCTATTGCACGTCCGATTACGAATACTTTGTGCGTCGCTACCCCGAGATCATTCTGGCGCGCGATGTGGATACGCTGGTCGGCGTCGGCGACTTCATTGCCGGTTTGCATCACGATTTTCTCTGCACGGGCGAAGTATTCGGCGGGCTCAATAACGATAAGCAGGAAACCTTTGCCGCGGAACTCACGGCGACCGTGATGATGACGGTATTTCGCGAGCGTTTCAAAGCAGCCGTCGAGGCCGTAAAGCCGCAGAATAGCGCAGGCGTTAGCGCGTGCATTGAAAGGTCGCTTCTGAATTTCGTCTATACCATCGGGAACCATGATGAATGGCAAAAGCGAGACGGTTCAACGCCGCTCGAAACATTCCGCGGGAAACTGATCGGGATCCTTGCCGGGAATATCCAGAAGATTTTGGTCGATATGCATTTGCCGGCCGCCGAGGGGGCGGATATCGTTCGTTCGCGGGTCACTCTAGTGCCTCAGCACCGGCCGCATTTCGAACTTTCATCCGGACTGACCATGGGTTTGCATCATCCATTCATGGCGAGGGCGAAGACGTCGTCGCTCCGCGCGCAGGAAATGCTGAAATTCCTGTACGAATGTCAGGTGGTTTGCGTCGCGAATTTTCACACATCGATCATGACCGAGGGTTGGGAACGGGTACTCGGTCAGCGCGCCGTGGTGCAGGTCGGCACGATGGCGATCGGCACGTCCTTTGAAATGAGTAAAATGAAGCGCGTGGATTTCGGACCACTCTTTCTGCGGGTTCGCGCGCAGAACAAGCGTATCATCATGACCGAAACCGAAGCGTTCCCGGACCCGATTCTTTGCGATCCGATCGCGGAAGGAACGGATCCCGAACAATTGAAAACGCGCCTCGGCCTGTTGCGGGCCCGGTAGTAGAACGAAGTTTTCACTACCGGGCGGGCGCGATAACGAATACGCCCCGTTCTTTATGGACGGGGTGATTTTTGTTGGTATGCTGAAAGCAACCGCTTCTTTGACAATAGGAGGCCCAATGGTTCCCACCATGCCCGTATTTCCGGCCCAAGTGCCGTTTTTTTCCGCGAAATTCATCCCATTCCCGAGTTCATGCGTGCGCAAATGCACATTTCCGGGAAACACGGCGCGGTTTCTGTTGTTGAAAGAAGCCATAAAAGACAGCTACTGCATCATAGTGCTTCCGTCGCAATCGCTCGATGTGGAAGCCGTGGGAGTATTTTGCAAGGTCTTGGATGTTGCGGAGATCGCGAGCCGCCAGACGCTCATCATGACGTTTCGCGCGCTTTTCCGATGCACGGTAGGGGACGCGATCGAAATAAAAATCGAACACAACTTTTGCAATTGGAAACCCGTTCCGGGTATCCCGATCGCGCCGGACGAACGCGCCGCCGCGGACGAGGAGCTCGCGGAATTCAAAAAACTTTTTGCAGAATTCGTCCACGAATTCCATCTCTCGTTCCTTCCACAAGAGGGCGCGAATGAACTGTACGGCAGGGGCGTACTCCAGCGGGCGCTGCAGCATTTGGACAACGAAAATCCGAATCCGGTAGAAATGGTGGACGACATCATGAATTTCATCGGCGCGATCTCCGAAAAGGCCGTTCGCGACCTACTCTCCGACCGCCTGCATCACATTTTGACGGAAGCGAAGATCCGCGACCGCATTTCAAAAGCGTGCGATATCCTCGAGATCATCCTGTATGGCGACGAGAAGCCGGAGTTGATCGCGCAGAGTGTCGGTCCGCAGGCGCGCCAGAAAAGCGGCAACAAGCAAGAGGATTACCGCAAGCGGTTCGGAGAGATCAAGCAGTTCATTCCGAAGGAAAAGTGGCCGCAGATCGAGCGGGAGATCACGTACGCGAAAGGTGATACGGCAAACGCCCAGGTTTCCCAGCGGTATCTGGACCATCTGTTGTGGATGCCATGGGGTGTTTACACCCAAGACGCGAAAGATCTGGTCGGCGTGCAGAAGATTTTGGACGAGGATCACGCAGGCCTCATGAAAGTGAAAGACCAAATCCTCAAATTCCTCTCGATTCGCCGGATGAATCCGTCCGCCAAAGGTTCGATCTTGTGTTTGGTGGGGCCGCCGGGGGTCGGTAAAACATCCATCGGTAAATCCGTCGCGAGGGCACTCGGGCGAAAATTTGCCCGTATGGCACTCGGCGGTGTGCATGATGAGGCGGAACTCCGCGGTCATCGCCGAACCTATATCGGTGCGGATTGGGGGAAGATCGCCGCGAAGATCCACGACGTCGGGAGTTTCAATCCTCTGTTCGCGTTCGATGAGATCGATAAGGTCGGGTCGCACCTCGGACACGAAAATGTGGCGTCCGCACTGCTTGAAGTTTTGGATCCAGAACAGAATTCTGCGTTCGATGAGCATTATCTGGATGTTCCACTCGATCTTTCACACGGTTTTTTTCTGACAACGGCGAATCTCGCGGAACCCATCCTGCCCGCACTTCTCGACCGGATGACCGTCATTCACATTTCGGGGTATACGCCGCAGGAAAAACTTGTGATCGCGACGAAGCACTTGATCCCGAAACAGCGCACGGAATGCGGGATTCCCATCGATCAGGACGGGAAAAAGCTCGATGTGATCATCACCGAGAGCGCGGTGCGGGATATCATCCAACACTACACCGCCGAAGCGGGCGTGCGGGAGCTTGAAAAACAGATCCACGGGATCCTCGGAGGGATCGATAAAGATTTCCTCATGCATCCCGAAAAATACAGCGCGGAAGGAGTCGTGGAGATAACGCCGCAAAATCTGCATCAGTGGTGTGATCGGTCGCCACGGCGCGACCACGCGATACCGGCAATATTGCCACAGGGCGTCGTGCCGGCGCTGGGGGTGACGAATGCCGGCGGGCATGTGTTTCTCTTCGAGATATCGCTCGGCGATCAATATCAGGAACGGAAGATCAAATTGACCGGCGTTCGCGCGCCGCATGACCAGAAGGAGTCGGTGAACAAGATCGAAGAGTCATTGCAGATCGCGTTCGGTCATTTTTCATCGCGAACCGGAATTTTGTACGAGCGTATCCGCACGCTCGAAGCGGAGCATCCGCTGTATGTGCAAGGGAATCTGACCGATGACGCGCCGAAAGACGGGCCATCGGCGGGCGTTGCCGCGGCCATCGCCCTGTATAGCGCGCTGACGGAAACACCGGTTTCCGCTTCGCTTGCGGCGACCGGCGCGATATCGCTTTCCGGAGCGGTGAGCGCGGTTGGCGGTATTCGGGATAAGGTGCTGGCGGCGCATCGGGCAGGCGTGCGCAGGGTCATTTTGCCGAAAGAGAACGAGCAGGACATCGAAGAAATTCCGGAGGATGTCCGTTCGGAAATGAAACTCGTTCCGGTGTCGACGATCCGGGAGGCGCTCCGCATCGCGTTTCCGGATGATCCGTTGTTGAAATAAGAAATGTACAGCCCTGACATTACGTCGGGGCCATTTTTTGCTAGGATGGGGGATGCAGATGACCGATGAATCGGCCCGGAAATGGGCGCTCGCAGTGGGCGCGGGACTATTGCTCCTCGCGATCATTTCATATTTCCTTTTTTCGTACTCCCCGGAGTTTCCGGCCGGACGCGTGGTCCGCGTCGAGCGCGGAATGCACCTCGATGCGGTCGCGCGGCAATTTACCGACCGGCATGTCATCCGGTATCCCGCGCTTTTTAAATTCGTTGCGTGGCTCACGACCGGCGACGAAAGCGTAAAGGCGGGGGAGTATTATTTTGAGCGCCCGCTCGGCGTTGCGGGGGTGTGGTATCGCTTGACGCGCGGCAGATACGGCATCGAGTCGTTCCGGGTCACGATCCCGGAAGGATGGACCGTGCGCCAGATCGGCGCGGAATTCGAAAAGCGGGGGCTTTTTTCACAAAAAGAATGGGAAGCGAGCGCCGCAACCTATGAGGGATATCTTTTTCCCGACACCTATTTTTTCCTGCCGGATACGACCCCCGAGACGGCCGCATCCGCCATGCTCGATAATTTCAATAAAAAAGTAAGCGATACGCTCCGTGCCGAGATCGCGCGCCAGCGAAAAACGCTTCAGGACGTCGTCATCATGGCGTCGCTCATCGAAAAGGAAGCGAACGGCGGCTCTACGGACGCGCCGGTCATTGCCGGTATTTTGTGGAAGCGTCTTGCGGAAAACATCGGCTTGCAAGTGGATGCGGCGCTGACCTACGTGACCGGCCGGCCATCGCTCCAACTCCGCCAGTCCGACCTCTCGCTCGATTCCCGATACAATACCTATAAATATCGCGGCCTGCCGCCCACGCCCATCTCGAATCCAGGACTCGATGCTATCATGGCCGCCGTATATCCACAGAAGTCGCTCTATCTTTTTTATCTGCACGGGTCGGACGGCAAAGCGCGTTACGCGATAACATTCGAGGAGCATATTTTGAATAAAGAGAAATATCTGCGATAAAAACGAAAAACCGCCCCGACGTTACGTCGGGGCGTGTTGCTATTCGCCGATTTTTTTTGCCAGATCCGGCGGGAGAATGAAAAGGGATTCGAGATATCTGCCGAGACGGAGCGCCTCCATCATGGATTGGCGGTCTCGATCGGCTCCGGGAAGAATTTCGCCCGATGCGGCTAAGTTAAACGGAGCGCGCATCCGGCAGAGCGGGCGGGTCGCCATGATGAAC
>JACOVJ010000083.1 GCA_016177385.1 Candidatus Niyogiibacteriota bacterium | reverse complement strand
TTGAGTTTGAGGAAAGAGCGCATTGATCTGATTTTGGGCATTACGGACCGCCGTATCGAGGCGCGTGGCGCCGGATAAAACCGACCCCGCCATTTCTTGAAAGATCGAGCGGGTGCGTTCCGGGTCGGGATCGAGCCAGGTCCGTGCCTTGATCGCGGAAGCATAAAAGGTTTCAAGCGCCGGATTTTCCGGAGGATTGGAAAGAAGCGTCCGGAGAACGGGCGGCGTGATGCCGGTCTCGGCAAGGAGTTTTTGCTGATTGAAGCTCGTCAGGTCATACATGACCGTAAGCGCAACGGCCGGGAGCCGGCTTTGCTTGGAAACCGCAAGGCCGTAACTCCGCGCGTAGGTCGCCTTGATGGGGCCGCCCGCGATCTGCGGGACTTCGGCAATGTCGAAATTCAGGTGCGGGTTTTTGGCAAGGATGGCGTCGAGATCCGATGCAAATCCGATATACATCGCGAGCGTTCCGGCGCTGAAGGCCTCGAGCGCCTCCGGAAGCGTCCGATTCCAGGTATAAGAGGTTTTACGCGGGTCCGAAAAACTATTGAAAAAAAGCACGGCTTCCTCGCCTGCGGTCAGGCCATCCGCGCGTTCTGCAAAAACGGCTTTGCGCGTTGTCCGGTTCACGACCGGATTTCCAGTCTGGAGCATGAGAAGCGAAAGAATGTCCTTGGCGTCCGCGATATTGGAAAATTCGCCCAAAGCCGCTCCTGCCTGAGTGATGGTCGCGCCGCTTAAGGTCTTGAGTTTTGTCGCGTCGGTCGAAAACACGTCCCAGGTTGAGGGCGGCTGGGCGAGGCCTGCGCTTTGGAACAAGTCGCGGTTCCAGTACAAGACCAAGGGGTCGGTAGTGAACGGAAGCGCTAAGATGCCCTCGGGCGCCGTGAAGATGTCGCCGGAATCAAGGAATCCGTCACGGAATGCCCGCAAGGGATAGATATCGGAGGTCAGCACGAAAAGACGTTCTTTTTGCTTTTCGATCTGGTCTGACGGTAGGAGGAAGATGTCGGGACCGCGCCCGGAAGCGAATGCGTCTACGAGGGCATTCATGTACGTATCTGAGCGCATTTCGCGATAGGTGATGCGGATATTTTGGAAGCGATTCTGGAAATCGGTGAGCGCGGGGGCCAAATAATTTTGCGGGAGCGGGCCCCACATCGCGATCTCGCCCGATTGGCTGGGTGTGCCGGAGCGGAAACCGGGGATCACGCCCGTAAAAAGCAGAAGCGCGACGACCGCGAGCGCGATAGAGCCGGCGATGATGATATATTGAAGTTTCATTGAAATGGCGGCGGATTAAGGTTTTTGATACAAAAGGCCGTAATGGGCGTCTCCGGCAAAAAATTCCCGAACTTTGGAAAATCCCGCCTCCTCGAGCAATTTCTCGGCCGCTTCTTGTTTTACGACGCGGTCGGCCGCCGGGCCGCCGCGAGCCGAGAACGCCCAATCGATGACGGCGATGCGGCCTTTGGCACCCAGGATCCGGAACGCCTCCTGCAGGAGTTCCTTTTTGTGGTCGCTTTGGAAAAGAATGTTGGAGATGAGGGCGACATGCGCGCTTCCGTCCGCCAGGTGCGAGCCGCCGAGGGTGTCGAGGTCGGCCCACATCGGGTGGATATTCAGCAGGCGCGCTTCTTTTGCTTTGGATTTGACGACCTCAAGGGCGCTTTTCTGGACATCGAGCGCGTACACTTTACCGGTCGGTCCCACGGCGCGCGCCATGGGGATCGTGTAAAAACCCGCACCCGAACCGAAATCCGCGATCGTCATGCCGACGTCGATGCCGATCGCTTTAATGACCCCTTCGGGGTTTAAAAATGCCACGATTCGATTGTTAATCTTAAGGCGCTAGAGACAGGCAAGGGACGCGATCGCGTCGCCGGATTCGAGCCGCATGATGCGCACGCCCTGCGTGGCGCGCGACAGCATCGGGATCGAAGCCATGGGCGTGCGGATCACATGACCCTTGCGCGAGATCGCGATCAATTCTTCGTGGGTCGGCGTTACGATGCAGGCGGACATCAACGGGCCGGTCTTGGGGGTGACATTGATGGTTTTAATGCCGGTCCCGCCGCGTTTCTGTATCCGGTATTGCTTGATATTCGTCCGCTTTCCGTACCCGTTCTCGGAAAGCACGAGAAGCGTCGAGTCCTTTTCTTTTGCGTCCACGACATCCGCGCCCACGATCGTATCGCTCTTGGCAATGCGCATTGCGTGCACGCCGGCGGCCGTACGCCCCATGGCGCGCGCGTCCGATTCCTTGAAGCGGATCGCCTTGCCTTTGCGGGTCGTCAGGATCACGTGGTCGCCTTGCGATACGAGCCGCACCCAGCCCAGCACATCGCCCTTTCCCAATCGTAACGCGATGATGCCGGAGCGCCGGACGTCTTTGAAATGTTCGGGCTCAACCTTCTTTATTATACCCCGCTGGGTGACCATCACCAAAAACATTTTCTCGCCTTTCTTTTTCTTGGGAACTGCGAGCACCGATGTGATGGCTTCGTTTTGCGTGATCGGCAGAAGATTCACGATGGGTTTCCCTTTCGCCGTCCGCTTGCCTTCGGGAACCTCGTACATTTTGGTTTGGTACACTTTTCCGATGGATGAGAAGAACAGGAGATCGTCGTGGGTATTCGCCGACAAGAGAGCGGTCACCATGTCCTCCTCTTTCATGTCCGTACCGATGAGCCCCCGCCCGCCGCGTTTTTGCATCCGGTATTCCTCGGGATTCACGCGCTTCACGTAGCCGCCTTTGGTGAGCACCATAACGGTCTCGGCTTCGGGCACCAGATCTTCCATCGAGAATGTCTTGGCAGCATGTGCCATGATCTTGGTTTTGCGCTCGTCGCCGAATTTGTCCGAGACCGCTTTTAATTCCTGCTTGATGACGGCAAGGATCTTTTTGGGGTCCTTCAGGAGCGCTTTTAATTCCTCGATGAGTTTTTGCTTTTCCTTCAATTCGTTCGTGATCTTTTGACGCTCAAGGTTTGCGAGGGTCGCAAGCCGCATGTCGAGAATGGCCGACGCCTGCTTATCCGAGAAATCGAATTTTTTGACCAAATTCGCATGCGCGGCTTCGCGGTCGGCCGACGCGCGGATGGTTGTGATGACGGCCTCGATATGGTCAATGGCCTTTTTGAGCCCTTCGAGAATATGGGCGCGTTCCTCGGCGCGGCGCAAGTCGAATGTTGCTCGGCGTTCGACCACGATTTCTCGGTGCTCGATGAATTTCTCAAGCAGGGTTTTAAGCGACAGGATCTGCGGCTGGATGCCGTCCACGAGTGCCAACATATTGAAGTGATAGACGCGCTCAAGGTCCGTGTATTTGTAGAGCGAATTCAATACGTTTTGCGCGACCGCATCCGCTTTCAGGTCAATGGCGACGCGCAGGCCGTCCTTGTCGGATTCGTCGCGGATGTCGCGGATGCCCTCGATCTTTTTTTCGCGTACGAGGTCGGCGATCTTGATGATGAGCTCTGCCTTGTTCACCTGATAGGGGACCGAATGGATGACGATCTGGTATTGGCCGCTTTTCCGCTCGGCGATCTCCGCTTCCCCGCGGTTCACGATCCCGCCCCTGCCCGTCGCGTAGGCCTGGCGGATGTCGGCTTTGTTGAAAATAAGGCCACCCGTCGGAAAATCCGGACCTTTGACGAACTCAAGAAGGTCCTCACCGGACGCCTTGGGATGGTCGATCAGATGAACGGTCGCATTCACGACCTCGGTCAGATTATGCGGCGGGATATTGGTCGCCATGCCGACCGCGATCCCCAAGGAACCGTTGAGCAGGAGCTGGGGGATGGCCGATGGCAGGACTTTGGGCTCCTTCTGGGTTCCGTCGTAGTTCGGAACGAAATCCACGGTCTCTTTTTCGATGTCGCGCAAAACTTCCGATGCAACGGACGTCATCCGCGCTTCGGTGTAGCGCATGGCCGCCGCCGAATCGCCGTCGATACTGCCGAAATTCCCCTGCCCGTCGATCAAGGGGTAGCGCAGTGCCCACGATTGTGCCATGCGCACGAGCGCATCGTAGACCGAAATGTCGCCATGCGGATGGTATTTGCCGAGCACCTCTCCGACAATGGCCGCGGACTTGCGGTGCTTGGCGCCCGACGAAAGTCCCATTTCGTGCATCGCATACAATATCCGGCGGTGCACCGGTTTTAACCCGTCGCGCACATCCGGCAATGCGCGCGCCACAATGACCGACATCGCATAGTCGAGGTAGGACTCGCGCATTTCCTGCACGATATCGCGCAGAGGCGTGGTATTCGGTTGTTTCGGAACGTCGTCGGTTTTTGCCATAGATAAAAGTTAAAAAGGAAATTTTTTGGGAAGGCCGCTCAATTGGCTTTTGGCGCTTTCAACGTTGTTACGCACAATATCGCCCAATACCGTAAAAGGGCGGATGGAATCGTCGAATGTCTGTTCGCTCGGATGCAGGGTCGCTTTGAGATTCGCGGCCCATACCACAAGGATCACCCCCATGATCGAAGCGACCGAGATCGCAAGGACCCGCAAGCGCACGGTCCGCGGTTTTTGCTGCAGGCGCTCAATGGAATCAAGAAGCGTCATATCAGCTGATGCTCGGTTTGAGCACGCGCACCTCAGTTTTATCATCCGCCATGTCTTTCTTTTTGATCGTCAGTTTGTCGTCCGCGGCCCCTTCGGCGCCGAGCTCTTTCAAAAACGCGTCGAGCGCCGGCTTGTCATAATGCATGGGAATGATGATGCGGGGCTCAAGCCGCGCGGCGATCTGGGCCGCAGTTTCGGCATCCATGACCGTATCGCCTCCGACGGGCAAAAACAAAATATCCACGGCGCCGATGGCTTCCTGCGTTTCCGTGCGGAGTTCTTTTTCTCCAAAATCGCCGAAGTGGCAAAGCCGGATAGTTTCAAATTCCGCCGTGTAAATGGTGTTCGCTCCGTGTTTTTTTCCAGTATCCGCATCGTGCCATGATGGGATGCCCTCCATGGAAATACCGCGCGTTTCGTATTCGCCCGGACCCTCGAGTTTTAGAGGCGCTTTTCCGTCTTTTTCCGAAATGACATCGTAGCCCGAATGGTTGTCGTGGTCATGGGAAATGAAAACAACGTCCGCTTGGAAACGGGGGGATTTGAGAGCCGATTTTCTCGAAGGAGGGTCGAACGCCAAGGTGAAGTCGCCCGAGCTCACCTTGAAGCACGACAGGCCGTAATAGGTGATGACCATAAAGGCAGTTTAGCCGATTTTGAGGCAGAAATCAACCCCTAAAAATCCCGGAAAAAAGCATCAGGATTGACAAATTTATAAGTTGGTATACGCTCAAAGCAGATTTTCAAGAGACAGGAGGGGGGTATGAAAACGACATCGTTCAATCCAAGCCGGAAGCGCGAAAAGAAAGGGAAGCGGGGACCGAAGAAGGCGTCCGTGACCCACGACGAAGTAAGCAAGGCCATTCGGGTTTACAAGGCGCGCGGCGGCCTTATCCAACAGCTTCCGGCCCAGCCCATCCGGCGACGGCAGAAGGTTCGGGTCGGACTTTGGTTGTCGAGTCCGTATGAAGAGTTCGACGTACTGGAAAAACCGTTCCAATGACCCTTAAAGGCAACGAAAAGGAGAGCTGCCATGGATTATTTTGAAGAACTTCGGGCGCAGGTTTCGCTTCAGGAGATGGGTGATTTTTTGGTAAAGAGCGGACTCAGTGGGTCCGAAAAAGTGCTTTTTCTCGAGGCGACCATCGTCTATCTGTGCCAATGTCCGGATGAATTCATTCCGGAGGATCAAAGGAAGGCCGGAATGGAAAGAGCCGAAGAAGTTCTCCGCATCGTGAATTCACAGCCGAAAGTGCTCGCCGTTTACAACGACTGGAAGAAGCGGCTTGCGCCGCCACTGCCAGCCTGAATCGCCGCCCCTTAACCCGGGCGGCCTTTTGTTGAAAAATCGTTACGGGTAACCCCGAGGGTAGTCCTTAGGAACCGGAAAAGGACTACCCTCGGGGTTTTTTGATTAAAAATCGCCGCATTCCCTTGCGGGAGCGCGGCGGTGATGGTCGAGATCTAACGGCACTTCGTGATGGCACACGGGTCGATGGGGGCAATCGGCCCCGGCGGCAAAACCTCTTGCGGCGGCGCGACCTCGGCGGGCCGGCCGATAGGAGCGGCGGGGGTTTTCCCCCAGTCCGGGTAAACGAGATTTTTCAAAACCTTGCCTTCGACGGGCTGGCGCTTCGAAACGCCGTGAGGGGTGTCGCCGGTTTCGTCGTAGAACGCGAGGAGCTGGAAGAAGGTTTCTCCCATTTCGAATGCGTATTTACCGGCTTCGGCTTGACTCCACGGTTTGAGCGGATTCGCCGAATCCAAAACTTTGGCGTGGAAATAGGCGGTGATGGCGTCGGCGAGTTTGTACCGAGTGATGCCCATCTCCTTGAGCACATCGTAGCCGTGCCCGCGTTGGGCGTTCACTTCAGCGACCGCCATGAACAGGGGCTGCAGGACTTTGGCGGGGTTTTCGCCGTTCGTGATGGCGAACAGATGGTCAACGACCGCGCGATACGCCTTGTCGTTCTCCGCCTCGGTCACGCTGAAGCAGGGGCCCGGTGGGTCACTGTAGCACATGTCATTTTTCGCGCCCGCCGGCGAACTCCTGAGGAATGCTCCTCCGATGAGAGCCGCGAACACCAGGATGGTTTTCATCGTTTCTCCCTACGTTTTGAGTGGAAAAGAACTTTCCCGCTGACCACTCAGCGTAAAAAAGAAATGTATCATGTTATATGCGTATTGTCAATGTTTTGATGACAGGATTTCGAGAACCTTGCCAGCCGATTTTTT
>JACOVJ010000080.1 GCA_016177385.1 Candidatus Niyogiibacteriota bacterium | reverse complement strand
CCGCGATAATAAAGATCGGCGTCATCCCATGCGGTCGCGCGTGCCATGGACAGGGCGGCATTCGTCGCATCATTCGAACGGTTATAAAGCGCCACGCCCGCACCGTAGTAATACGCGCCGATGTAGCGCGCCGCAAGCACGTAACCGCCGGACAGAGTGCCGATGAGCGCCGCGATCACGGCGAGCGCCGACATGAACGAACCTCCGGAATTCGCGAAGAGTTTGATCGAAAAATGACCGGCGAGTTCATGGGCCTCCAAAAGTCCCATGAACATACCGATGAAGATAAAGAAGTAGAGCGTCAACACGAATCCCGGATTGTAAACGGCGGCATAAACACCCGCCATCGCCGTCAACAGGAACATCAGCACCAAAAATGAATTCGGCTTAGCGCCATTGAAGCGCCCGAATATCCGGATGCCGTACCATCCAAGCGCCGCGAGCACCGCCAGAAGTGCCGCGCCGCCGATCAATCCGATCGTCGAAACGAGCGAAACCAGAAATCCGGCGCCCGCCGTAAAACGGACGCTCCAGAATGGACTCGCGTTCACTTCCAAGGGCCGATGCTGGGCCCAGTTATAAACAAACGTTCCGGGCCCGGATCCGAATACCGGATCCGCGAATAAAGCCCCTTTGACGGTCTCGATGGTCGCGTTAAAGGATGGGCGCACTTCCACGGGCTCTGTCCCTAGGCGCGCCCCGACAATGGAAACGACGGTCGGAGCCTGCAGAGATAAAAGAACGGCGACCAGCAAAAAAAGCGTGGGCCGTAAAAAATTCTTCTCAAGCATCCGGACGGAGAAAAGGTATGCGAACAGGGCGATCAAAAATGCAAAGAATACCCACCAAATCATGCGGATATTGGCCGCAACGAGCGTCAGGAACGCCGAGGCGGCGATACCGCCGAAAAAGAGCCGGAATTTTTTTAGCGGCACGACCTCGAAAAGAAAGAGCGCCGCAAATCCCGCGATCGAAAGCAGGATCCCGAATTCGGTCCACGTCCCGAACAGATTCGAGGTCGTGAACGGAAGGTTGATCCATTGCGGGAACGGATTGAGCGAAAAGATGACCTTGGCGGCTTGAAAAAGAAAAAGAACCGTCGTAGACGCAAAAAACGCCAAAAGCCACGTAAAGATCGCCTTTTCTTCTTTAAAATAGGCGGCGGCAAGAAAGGCCGCGATCACAAACAACCCCAGCGCGACCGCGCCCGAAGGGTCGTCGGATACCACGCGGAACGAGATATGCCGGCTTTCGGAAAGCATGCCGGAAAGGAGCACGACGGCGATAAAAAGAACGAGCGCCGCAGCCAAGAGATTTTTCGGAAGCTCGAGCGACCCCGCCTGCAGCCGCGCCAAAATCCAGCAAACGAGCGCGACAGCGATCAATGCATACGCCAAAAAAACCTTGTTTACCGAAAGCGGAGACGCCGTGATCGGCAGGACCCACAACGGCAATAAAAATGCGAGCCCGTAAAAAGCCCAGCGCCCGATCGTTTCGAGCCGCATGATGCGCGCGGTTTTTTCCTCCGGAACGATTTCCATACTGTCGAACTATACCACAGCTCTCGGTTGACGGCGAGCGCTATTTTTCCCCACAATGAATGCATGGGGAAGTATCTTACGGTCAAAGAAGCGGCAAAATTTTTGGGCGTCTCTCCGTTGACACTTCGCAATTGGGATAAAAAGGGGAAGCTGGCGGCGACCCGCCATCCGATCAACGGGTACCGCCTGTACACGCTGGCGGAACTCGAACGATTCATGGCGAGTTTTGAAAAAAACAAGCCCCGCCGGCTCAACATCATCCTTGAAGATTAAACCGTCCGTCACCTCTAGAGGTGACGGACGGTTTACGTATGCGCCTATAAGCCGAATTCTGTCCCCCACCTTTCTATACACGAACTCATGCGCAGAAAAATCCTTTCCTGTATTCGCTTAACTCACGTATAGAAAGGTGGGGGGATGATCATTTATCTAGGTCCCGCATTACTGCGGGACTCAAGCGGCACTTCCGTCACCTTTTGAGCTACCAACCTTCTCCATTCTCCGTGCAATCAGAATTAAACTGTAACAATGTGGGAAGAATAAATGTCGTTCGTAACTCAAAAGGTGACGGACACGGCCTTGCACCAGGCGGGGTTTGCCATCGCTGCATATCGCTATGCAGGAACTGCGGTCGCCAAGGAGCCCTTTCGGACATAAAGACGCCCGCAAACTTTTCACCTTTCCCCGTCACCTTGTGTACACGAAATCCTGCGCAGAAAAATCCTTTCCTGTATTCACTTGACTCACGTACACAAGGTGACGGGTAGTATCGTCTCTGTGGCATCACAGCCCTTTCTTGCGAAAAGGCTGGATCCCGCCATTGGCGGGACTGTCCCTCTCCGACACTTACGTGGCAGAGGGTGGGTGTTACCCATCGCCTACATGCTTATTTTTCAACAAGCGGTGTTCGGACTTTCCTCTGCCAAAATTGGCGGCGATCATCCGGCGCATACTGCAACCACTATAGCAAATCTACAGAAAAAGTCAATAATCCAGCCCCTTCCGCGCTTTGACGCCTTTTTCGTAGATATGTTTGCGGTCGCAAATCTCGCTTACAATATCCGCTTTTTCGATAAATTCGGGCGGCGCGTTGCGGCCGGTGCAAATCAAATCGAGTTTCCGTTCGCGTGCGTATTCGACGAGCGGCAAGGCATCCGCGACCGAGAACAATTTCAGCTCGATGGCGTTGTGAATTTCGTCCAAAATTAGCATATCCCATGCGCCGGATTCGAGTTCGTCCTGAGCTTGCCGAAGGGTCGCGCGCGCGGCTTCTGCATGCTTCTCGCGCGGGAGTGAATCCCCTAAAATCCCCACGAATCCGAGCCCGCCCTTCCGCAATTCAAATCCCACGGGCCAGACGTGGCGCGCGTCCTCCCCTGATTTCCACGGACCCTTGATGAACTGGAGCATCAAAACCTTCCGGCCGTCCCCGCACGAGCGCAACGCCTGCCCCAACGCAGACGTTGTTTTCCCTTTGCCGTCGCCCGT
>JACOVJ010000078.1 GCA_016177385.1 Candidatus Niyogiibacteriota bacterium | reverse complement strand
GCGCTCTTCGCTCTTCTCTCCTTGTTGCGGCAGGGGCTCCGTCGCATCCCAACCCAAAACTAGAAAGTTTTGGGTTTTTTGTTTATCCTCTTCTATATATGTGTGGGATCGTGGGATACATCGGCCGCCGCGATGCGGTCGGCATTGCGCTTAAGGGGTTGAAACGTCTTGAGTATCGCGGATACGATTCCGCGGGTATCGCATCATGCGACGCAAAAGGCGTCGTATTCCTCGAAAAATCCCCCGGCAAGATCGCGTCCTTGGAGCGGAAGCTGAAGCATATTCCGCCCTCCATTCTTGCGATCGGGCATACGCGGTGGGCGACGCATGGCGAGCCGAATTTCGAGAATGCGCATCCGCATGCGGATTGCAAGAACGAGATCTTCATCGCGCATAACGGCATCATCGAAAATCACGAAACGATCCGCGCCGCTCTTACGCAGGAGGGGCACTCGTTCCGTTCGCGGACGGATTCGGAGGTCGTTGCGCATCTCGTCGAGCGCGAACGCGCAAGCGCTTCGACACTCGAGGAGGCGGTCACACGCGCGCTCTCCTATGTTGAAGGAACATTTGGGCTTGCTGTGATCTCTGCCCGCGAACCCAAAAAACTCATTGGCGCTCGCCGCGGCTCGCCGCTTTTGGTGGGGCTCGGCAAAAAGGAATATTTGCTGGCGTCGGATGCGGCCGCGATCATCGGCCGGACCCGTCGGGTCATTTATTTAGACGACAACGAAATGGCGGTATTCACGCCGTCATCCAAAAAGATATTCACGCTCGCGCATTCTCCGTCCGGTGCGCATAAAGAGATCGAAAAAGACGTGCGTACGATCGACTGGACCGTGGAGGATTCCCAAAAAGAAGGATTCGGTTCTTTTATGGAAAAGGAAATTTTTGAAGCGCCCCTGGTCATCGAAAATGCATTGCGGGGGCACGTGCTGGCGAAAGCGGGCGAGGTGAAATTCGGCGGGCTCGATATGATGCGCGATCGTTTGTCGCAGACAAACCGCGTTATTTTCGTTGGCTGTGGAACGTCGCATTATGCAAGTTTGGTCGGCAAATATTTTTTCGAGACATTCGCGCGCCTGCCGGCCGAGGCCGTGTTGGCGTCCGAATTCCGGTACCAGCCGCCGGTCATGGATGGGAAAACCGCCGTTTTTGCCATTTCGCAATCGGGCGAGACCGCCGATACGCTGGAGGCGGTCCGCGAAGCGAAGCGAAAAGGCGCGCTGACGCTTGGGATCGTCAATGTCGTGGGGTCATCCATCGCTAGAGAAGTTCAGGCCGGCGTTTACAATCACGCAGGCCCCGAGATCGCCGTGGCGTCCACGAAGGCGTTCATTTCCCAACTCTGTGTATTGGCGCTTAGCGCGATCTATTTCGGGCGACTCCGTAAAACGCTCGCAGCTCTCGAAGCGTCCGCCGTTCTCTCCGAACTTTTAAGTTACCCGGCTCGCGCGCGCCGTCTTTTAACGGATGCGCGTTCGGATGTGGACCGGGCGGCCGAGGCGTATCACAAGGTAGACCACTTTTTCTTTTTGGGGAGGCGGTACAACTGGCCCGTTGCGCTTGAAGGAGCGCTTAAATTAAAAGAGATCTCCTATATTCATGCGGAGGGGTACGCGGCGGGTGAAATGAAGCACGGGCCGTTGGCACTCGTGAATGCCGGATTTCCCGCGTTCATGGTCATCCCGCGGGATAGCGTATACGAAAAAACTGTCTCCAACATCCAGGAATTGAAAGCGCGTGGCGCGAAGATCATCGCGCTTGCCACCGAAGGGGACGACGCGATCGCGAAACTCGCCGACCATGTGATCCGGATCCCCAAACTCCGCGAGGAATTGTCGCCTATTTTGTCGGTGATTCCGTTGCAATTATTCGCGCACCGGGCGGCGGTATTACGCGGGTGCGACGTGGACCGGCCGCGCAACCTCGCCAAAAGCGTGACCGTGGAGTAGAGCAAAGCAAAAATTATAAACCTTACGATATATCGTAATGTTTTAAAAAAGAAAAAGCCGGCGATGCCGGTTATTTTTTTGGAAACAAACTTCGGAATGCGTTACGAAGAAAATACAGGCCAGCGCAAAACAGAATCAGCGTAATGATGCTTAGAAGAATGAAAAAGAAATCGCCACGTGCGAATTTGGCAAAATCCGCTAGTCCGAAAGTGACATAAGTGGCAAAAAAGCTCGCTGCGGCAAAAACGAAGAACACGAAAAAAAAGACGATGCGCTTGAGTGCGATCAGAAATTTTAGCATGCTTCTCCTTTGATCAATGTGCGCTATTTCTAAATCAATGCTATCATATCCTAACAATCTTGTAAATCTTGCGATACATCGTAAGGTTTGTATAATAGTATAAAATGGAATTATGCCGCATATTTCACGGAAACACGTAAAAAGAGACGTTTTTCTCCGGATGAATGACCGCTTTATTCGAAGCGTAATCAATTTAGGCGATCAAAAGTCAGCCAGTTCATTTTTGAAAGAATTATTGACGTCGACGGAACAGATCATGCTCGCAAAGCGTCTCGCGGTTATTTTCATGCTTCAGCATCATTGCTCGTTTTATCGAATCGAGCGAGTGCTTAAAATAAGTCCGTCAACGGCCGCTCGATTATGGAGAAAAATGGAAGCCGGAGAATTTTCGCATATTTGCGCTTTGATGAGGAATGAAAAGCAGAAAAGAGCATTTTGGACCAAAATGGAAACCCTTCTCCGTATGGGGATGCCGCCGATGGGGCGCGGCCGCTGGAAATGGTTTTACGATCTTCAGCGTGAATCTCAGCGATGAATTATAAACCCTACGATATATCGTAAGGTTGAAATGTTTACTTTTTGGAGTAGCTTATAGGGGATGGCAGACCAGAAAGTATCGAAGTTGATTCATAGCGAGGAACGGCGGCAGGCCGCCGTCATCAATTTGATCGCGTCGGAGAATTATGCGTCGCGCGCGGTCCGCGAAGCGTCGGGTTCCGTATTCACGAACAAGTACTCGGAAGGATATCCGGGTAAGCGCTATTACGCGGGCAACGAAGTCGTGGACGAGATCGAACGGTTGGCGCAGGAGCGCGCGCTCAAAGTATTCGGTTTGAATCCGCAAAAATGGGGCGTGAATGTGCAGGCGCTTTCCGGCGTTCCCGCGAATGTTTTTGTGTACTCGGCGCTCGTCAAAAACGGCGACCTGATGGCCGCGCAAGCATTGGATCAGGGCGGTCATTTGTCGCACGGGTCGCCGGTCAGTTTGACCGCTCGATTTTGGAAATGGGTCCACTACGGCGTTTCGAAAGAAACGGAAACGCTCGATTACGATGCCATCGAGATGCAGCTTAAAAAAGAATTTCCCAAACTGATCGTTGCCGGATTTTCGTCGTATCCGCGACGTCTCGATTTCAAGCGATTCCGGACGATCGCGGATTCCTGTGGCGCCTACGTGATGGCGGATATCGCGCATGTGGCGGGTTTGGTCGC
>JACOVJ010000005.1 GCA_016177385.1 Candidatus Niyogiibacteriota bacterium | reverse complement strand
CGAAGCGCTGACGCATCGTTCGTACATCAATGAAAATCCGTCCTGGCCCTATCCGCATAACGAGCGCCTGGAATTTTTGGGCGATGCGGTTTTAGAGCTTGTGGTGACCGACCACTTGTTCCGGAGTTTTCCGGATAAGCCAGAAGGCGACCTGACGAGCATTCGCGCCGCGCTCGTGAACGCCTCGATGCTTTCGGCCGTGGCGACCGAGATCGGTATTAACGACGCGATCGCGTTGTCGCGCGGCGAGGCAAAAGACGTGGGCCGCGCGCGCGGCGCGATCCTTGCCAACGCATTCGAGGCATTGGTGGGGGCATTATATTTGGATGGCGGATATTCGGCGGCGGACACTTTTATCCAGCGCCATTTGATCCCGAAAACCCAGGATATTTTAGAGAAGAAATTATTCCGCGACTCCAAAAGCGTTTTTCAGGAAAAAGCGCAGGAGATCGCAAGCATGACGCCGACGTATCGGGTGCACAAGGAGTGGGGGCCGGACCACGACAAGCATTTTGTGGTGGGTGCCTACGTCGGCGAGGAATTGGCCGGAGAGGGCGAGGGGCCGTCGAAGCAAATTGCCGAGCAGAATGCTGCTGAAACGGCGTTGCATGCAAAAGGATGGGAGTAATGACGCCAATTTTCCAAAGCGGATGCGGCCGCGCCGCAGTGCTCGCACATTATAAGGCCGTTCCGGCCAAATATTTGTCCCCAGTGCCTACCCCACGCACTGCGTCATCGGCCGCATCCGCTACCAAATTTTATGTCCTCCATTTTCAAACGCCTTGAACTTTCGGGATTTAAGTCGTTCGCCAAAGCCGCGCGATTCGATTTTGAATCACCCATCGTCGCCATTGTCGGCCCGAACGGGTCGGGAAAATCGAATGTGGTGGAAGCGATCCGGTGGGTGCTGGGCGAGCAATCGTTCAAGAGTTTGCGCGGACATCGGGGCGAGGACTTGATCTTCAACGGCTCGACGTCGTCGCCGCGCCTGGGAAAGGCGTCGGTATCGGCGATTTTCGATAACACGTCAAAACATTTCCCCGTTGATTTTCGCGAGGTTGCGATCGGCCGCCGGGTGTACCGGGACGGGAAAGGGGAGTATCTGGTCAACGACAGCGAGGTGCGCCTGAAAGACGTCATCGAACTCCTGGCGCATGTGGGGCTCGGGATCTCCCAGCACCCCATCATCTCACAGGGCGAGGCCGACCGGATCCTGTATGTATCGCCCAAAGACCGCCAAAGCATGATCGAGGAGTCGCTGGGGCTCAAAGTGTATCAATACAAGCGCGAGGAAGCGGAAAAGAAACTCCAGCAAACCGAGGATAATATGCGCAAAGCCCAAGCGCTTCGAGCCGAGGTTCGTCCGCACCTCGACCATTTAAAGCGTCTGGTGGAAAAATACGAGCGCGCAACGGAGATCAGGGCCGCACTCGCGTCGAAAGCGTCCGAGTATTTAAGCCGGTGGCGTACTACGCTCGAGCGCGACCGTGCAGCCGCGGATGGTGGCGAAAAAGAAGCGGAACTGAAAGCGATCAATAAAAAATTAGAGAAGTTCGGAACGCCGTCATCCGCGGAGTCGGATGATACTCAGGCGCTCTTGGCGCTTGAGGCAGAATTGAAAAAACTGCGTGAAAAGCGCGTGGAATGCGAGCGCGAATTGGGGCGTGCGGAAGGGGCGCTCGAAAGCATGGCGAGCGGCGGGAATCGCGATGATGATGCGATCCCACGCGAAGAGGTGGAGGAACTGCTGATGCGCGCCGAGGACGACCTGTCAGGCGCGCTTGAGAGCGATTCCATTCCCGAGATCCATGAGATCGTCCAGATCGTAACGGACCGTCTGGGCGCGTTTTTGATGCAGCGAACCGCCGAAGAAAAAATGCGCGGCGATACAAAGGCCTATGCGTTGAGGGCGGTGGAATGGAAACGCGCGCTTGCGGATATCGCAAAAAAAGAAACCGCGCTTTCCGACGAATGGGAGCGGAGATGGTCTCGGGCTCAGGAAATGGAAGCCGAAAGACGCAATGCCCGCCAGGAGATCGCGGCGCTCGAAGCGCGCTCGCGCGAATGTGAGGACGCGATCCGGCGCGCGGCATTCGCTGAGGAGGTTTTGAAAAACCGCGAGGCGGAATGGGAGCGGTGTCGGCAGGATATCGTTCATTGGGCGGGGAGTGAGGTCGCTCTTGCGGCGTCCGCCGCGCCGTTCATCGACGAGGAGCGCGAAGCGGCGCAAAAAGCGATCGACCGTTTAAAGTTCCGCCTCGAAGAGGCGGGCGGCGTGGATACGGCGGTTTTGCGCGAATACGACGATGCAAAGACGCGGGATCGATTTTTTGAAAAAGAACTTACGGATCTGGTTTCCTCCGCCAAACAATTGCGCGGGGTTTCAAAGGAGCTGGCGGAAAAGATCGAGAGCGATTTTTCGCGCGGGCTCGGAAAGATCACCAGTGAATTCGACCGGTTTTTCCAATTGATGTTTGGCGGGGGACGCGCGGCGCTTACGGTTTTGCGCGAGCGCTCTCCGCTCGCGTCCGAGGATGAGGACGCGCCGCGTCCGGAGGGCGGCGTGCATATTGATGTGGCGCTGCCGCGTAAAAAGATCCGCGGTCTCGAAATGCTGTCGGGCGGGGAGCGGTCGCTCACGGCCGTAGCGCTCCTGTTCGCGCTCTCGGCGGTTTCGCCGCCGCCGTTTTTGGTTTTGGATGAAACGGATGCGGCGCTTGATGAAGCCAATTCCGTGCGTTACGGCGACATGTTAAAAGAACTTTCGCGCTCGACCCAGATCATCACCATCACGCACAACCGCCAAACCATGCGCCGCGCAGGGGTCCTGTACGGCGTAACGGCCGGATCCGATGGCATTTCGCGCCTGTTGTCGCTCAAACTCGCCCAAGCCGAAGAAATGGCAGAGAGTTGACCCCGATAGTGGTAGCCGCGCCGCGGTCTTCCGGACTCGCGCTGAAAGCGCGAGCGCGACCACTATCGGGGTTGACTTTCCGACAGAACTTGCTATAATATATGAAGCTTAGCCGGTACGTTCGCTAGGCGTTTTTCCGGGAGTTTTTGTACTTTTCATCATCAACAGACACGAGGAGTGGACCCATGTCTCAGGACAATTTGCTGTTCGATTCTCAGGATCTCGATACGAGGCTAAGCAAAGCGGTCAGCCCCGATCTGGACGGAGCGGATGAAGATCTCAAGGCCATCGAGGATTACGAGGACGTTCTTGCTATTCTCCATCATGACGATCCAGACGCCGAATCGGACGACGTAATCGGCGACCCCCCTGATTTTGAAGGGGAGGAGGTCGCCGAACGGGAAGAAGAATCGGGCGGCATTGCCCGCACGATCATTCTGGACCAGCGGCCGACACTGTGCGGACTATTCGCGGCTTGGCTTGTTTACAAGTTCAAGCTGGACTTCGAAGATGCCGAGATTGTTTTTGGCCACGCCGAGAACGGCGATACTGCCGCCTGCTATGATCTGGAGGGCGTGCGCAGTGCGGCGGCGCTGAAAGAAATCGCCGAAGGGCTCGGCGTTCTCGATATGTCGGAACTCCAGCCGATCTTTCGGCTTGTGGAACAGCGTGAAGAAAATCGGGCGCCGTCTCACGCCCCGTTGCATTTCGAGAACCTGACCGCCGCTCTTGTTGAGGATTACATCCAAGACGGAAATCCTGTCGAGGGCGTGGAGTGGTTTTTCGAAACGCTCGACCGGGGGTTCTATAAGCAGCAGGAAAAACGCGCTCGGGAATGGAGCGAGGCCGAGAAGGAGTTCGAACTGACCGCGACCGTGAAGGGACTCCCTCTCCATAGGCTCCACGGGCGCGCTCTCACGTTCGCGACGATCTGTTCCGACGATCCGGTCGTCAGCCGGTTGGCCCGCGCCAAGCGCAAAGCCGATGTGGTGATCCAGCAGCAAGGAACCGGCCATGTACAGATCGGCGCGGTCGAGGAATGGGCGCACATCATGCCGGCGCTCGCACGGCTTGTCCGCGTGGACGAATGGTGGGTCGAGCACAGCGGTCGGCGGCTTCCGTATTTGTCGCGCGAGCTCGAACAGCGGGGCCGGATCGGAGGGATTCCGCAGTGGTTCTTCCCTGATTGCGGATTTCTTCTCTTGAACGGCACGCCCAACAACATGCGCTCGGATGCGACGAAACTCACGCTCGACCATATCGTCGAGTTGGTCGAGAAAGCCGCAGAAGAGTCCGCGAATCCCAGACGCACCGCGATCGCTCTTGCCACGCCCTCTCGGAGGTTCGAAAGGCGGGTCTGACCGCATGTTCATACAGCCCCTGCCGCACGTGCGGCAGGGGATTTTTATTGACAACCGGCCGATTTCCGCTATACTCGTTCTATCTATGTTGGTCATGCGTTTTCAGCGCGTAGGACGAAAAAACGACCCGAGCTTCCGGGTCGTTGTCACGCAAAAAGAGCGTTCGGCAAAGGCCGGCCGCTTCGTTGAGCTGGTCGGCTCGTATAACCCGCGCACCAAGGCGGTCGATCTGAAAACGGAGCGGATCCAGTACTGGCTCGGGAAGGGCGTGCAGCCATCAGCAACGGTTCACAATCTGTTGGTTTCAAAAACCATTATTTCGGGCTCCAAAATCCACGTTTCGCGTTCTTCAAAAAAGGCGGCGCCAGCCCAGAAGCCGGCAGAGGCCGCGGCGCCGGCGGCTGTTTAGCTGGCCCAAAGGGTAGTCCTTAGGAATCAGAAAAGGACTACCCTTTTGATTGTCTTTTGATATACTGAATTATGATCGCGGATCTGGCGATTTTTTTGGGCGTACTTGCTCTGCTCGTGCTTGCACATGAGTTCGGGCATTTTTTATTTGCGCGTAAATTCGGCGTGAACGTGGAGGAATTCGGATTCGGATTTCCGCCGCGGTTGGGGGGTATCCGGAAAGGCGGGACGCTCTATTCATTCAACCTGTTGCCGCTTGGCGGATTTGTGAAGATCACCGGAGAAGACAGCGCGTCCGGAGAAGCCGGTGAGGCGATGGATCCCAAAAATTTCGCATCCAAACCGATCATCGCGCGCGCGGCGATCCTCGCGGCGGGCATCGGATTCAATCTGCTCCTTGCGTATGCGCTTTTTGCGGTCGCGCTCGGCATCGGCGTTCCGGTCCTGTACGATGATCCGGCGTGGGAAGGACACATTACAAAACCACAAATAATCGCGGTCGCGATCCAGCCGGATTCGGCAGCCGAGCGCGCAGGGCTTAAACTCGGCGATGCTGTTGTCGAGTTAAGCATTTCCGGCGAGGAACCGTTTCGCGATATTTCCATACAGTCCGTGCAGGCCTTCATGCAACAGCATCGTGGTGCCGACGTGGTCATTGAGGTGCTTCGCGATGGCGAAGCGATGACGCTCAATGCGCATTTGCCGGATACCGCGGCGCCGGGAGAGGGAATTTTGGGGATCGCCATGGAAACGGTTGGGCGCGTGGATGTTCCATGGTGGTCCGTTCCGTGGTATGCATTCCGCCTGACGGCTTCGACATTCACGGAAACGGCACACGGCATCTCAGCACTTATCGGACGCGCGGTTTCGGGCGAATCGGTCAGAGGAATGATCTCGGGACCGGTGGGGATCTTTTCGATCGTTGCGAATACGGCGGATTTCGGATTCGCGTATTTTTTGACGCTTATCGCGATCCTGTCGGTCAATCT
>JACOVJ010000079.1 GCA_016177385.1 Candidatus Niyogiibacteriota bacterium | reverse complement strand
GTTATCCTCGGCCGGACGAACATGGACGAATTCGCCATGGGGTCTTCCACTGAGCAATCGGTGTATGGTCCCACAAAAAATCCGCACGATCCGACGCGCGTTGCCGGCGGTTCATCGGGCGGCTCGGCGGTCGCGGTCGCGGCAAATATGGCATGGGGGGCGCTCGGTTCCGAAACCGGCGGTTCGATCCGCCAGCCCGCCGGGTTTTGCGGCGTTGTCGGATTGAAACCGACCTACGGCGCGGTTTCGCGGAACGGGCTCATGGCGATGGCGTCCTCGCTCGATCAGATCGGTCCGTTTGCAGAAACCGTGAGCGACACAGAAACCATTTTTGATGTCATCAAAGGGAAAGACCCGATGGATTCGACAAGCGCGGATCATGCCGCCGGTTCTCCAAAACACGGCAAACCGGTCGTCGGCATCCCGAAAAAGTGGATGGAAGGCGATGGGATGGACGCGGATGTGCGCGAAGTTGTAGAGCGCGCCATAGAAACTCTGCGCGGCGCGGGATTCGACGTCCGGGATGTTTCGCTTCCGCATACGCGCTTCGCTCTCTCGGTCTACTATATTATTGTGCCGGCCGAAGTATCCGCGAATCTTGCCCGTTACGACGGCGTCCGGTTCGGCCTTTCAAAAGAAGGCGCGGATGTGATCGACGGATATTTTAAGACCCGGGGCGCGGGATTCGGTCCGGAGGTGCGGCGGCGCGTGATCCTCGGAACGTATGTGCTTTCCCACGGCTATTACGACGCCTATTACCGCCGCGCGAGCCGCGTGCGCCGCCTGATAGGGCAGGATTTCGAAAATGCCTTTTTGGACGTGGATTGCATCGTGGCGCCCGTATCGCCTAAGCCCGCATTCAAGCTCGGCGAAAAAGTGAAAGACCCGCTGTCCATGTATCTCGAAGATATTTTTTTGGTCCCCGCGAATCTTGCCGGCATTCCGGCATTATCACTGCCCTACGGCGCCGTGGAGCGCGACGGGAAAAAACTGCCGGTCGGCGTGCAACTTATCGGCCCGCGTTTCGGCGAGGGCATCCTTTTCGATATCGGAAAATTCTTGGAGGCGCATAGATAAAAACCGCCCCGAGTATGTCGAGGGGCGGTTCACGCGAACGGGAACAGTTGGATATTGAACAGAAGCGGGAGCCATAGGCCGATGGCCGGCGTTTTTGCGGTGATCAGGAATACGATGATGAAGAGTCCCGTGGTCAGAATGCCGCACATCGCAAAGAGATCGGCGAGATTCTTTTTCATACTGTGAAAATGCAGAAGCAGGAAGCCGAAGACGATGCCGTCGAAGCTGATGAAAAGCGCGTCTAAATACTGGGCGAAAAAATCGGCGGCGCTCGGCACGACCGGTCGGATCTGCATGAAGCCGAGGATCCCTTGCAGGTGCAAGAAATTCAGGATGCTGATGCAGAGAACGGAAAAACCGAGCGCCAAGGTCCAACGGAGCGCGGAGGGCATGGCTGGGGTCCTTAAAGGACGGGTTTGTTGTAGCGTACCACTTTTGATGCGGTATGGAAAGAGTTTCTTTGCGGGGTGGCGCGATGTGGCAGGATTATATGTTCATGATCGGGCAGTGGATTATGACCGCTTCCCTTTTTCCGACGCTTTTTGCGCGAGAAAAACCGTCCTTATGGACGAGCATCCCAACCGGCATCTTTTGCCTTCTGTTCGGATTTACGTTCTACACGTTGTCGTTTCCATGGTCCACGGCATCGGCGAGCGCGGCGGGGGTTCTCTGGCTCATTCTTGCGGTCCAAAAGTATAGGAATTTAGGAACACAAAAACGGCCCGTCTAGGCCGCTTTCATTTTTGTTGCGGAGGCGGGAATTGATTTGCTCCTACGGCAAATCCCGCGGCGTGCCGTCGGGCACGCCGTGCAATCCCCGCTTGGTATTATAGAAAGCAAAAAGAGCGCTCGCGCGCCCTTTTTGCTTTCATGTTGCGGAGGCGGGAATTGCACCCGCTACCTCAAGGTTATGAGCCTTGCGTGCAACTGTTACACTTCCCCGCGATGGCATAGTATACCTTGTTTGATTGATTTTCGCAAATTTTTAAGGTACAATAAAAGACGCAACCGTGGCGCCGGCGTAGCTCAGTGGTAGAGCAGGGTCTTCATAAGGCCAAGGTCGCAGGTTCGATCCCTGCCGCCGGCACGGTCGTTTGCGGGCATAGCTCAATTGGTCAGAGCATCCGCCTGTCACGCGGAAGGTTGCCGGTTCGAGTCCGGTTGCCCGCGCATAAAGGGAGTCTTTTTAAGGGGAGTCCTTTTCTGGTTCCTAAGGACTCCCCTTTGGCCCCTTTTCTTTGTTTTTGCGTTTTTCGGCACCCTCTCGAATAGTTGACAAAATCATCGTTTAATGAGAATGTGTTGGTGGGGGTATTGGCTTGAAAATTTTTCAACGAGGAGAAAAGCATGTTCGCACGCACCTTTTTTCTAATCGGCGCAGTGGTTTTTTTGCTGGCTTGCGCTGCTGGAGAGCCAGAAAAAGCGAAAGTCGGCCCCGATGCATCGTCGTCGGATAGCCGACAAAAAGAAGATGTGGGGGTTGTCGCGAAGAATTTTGAAAGCGCTGATTGTGAGGATGGGTATATTGAGGCTGAATGGAGCGGCGAAAGGATTGCGTGGAGTGTATACAGAAAGATCCATCATCCCTATTTTCCCCATAGGGAGTACGAAGTTTGGTATGGTTGGGGCTCTGGGAGAGATGAGGGCGATTTCATCCGAGCTCTTGAAAGAGGTGTATTTTACGATGGTGCCGGCTCCTCCGACTTCACCATTCAAGCCATTTTACGGAGCGATTTCAACGATTGTATTCATGTTAAGACGCCTTATTCGTCGCGCGAATTTACGGTTGGTATTGTTCGGTAGCGTTTTTCCGCCCACCAATTCTTAATTGATCGGTGGGTTTTTTGTCGTTGAATCAGGTCCAAAAATCTGCTATAATAGGTAGGTGAAAAACCTCAACGACCTTATTGAGGAAGCGAAATCCGAGCTCAAAAACGCCCGGGATGCGGGTGCCTTGAAAATGACCGAGATCCGGTGGCTCGGCCGCAAAGGAAAGCTCACGGACGTTTTAAGGAACATAAAGGATCTTCCGGAAAAGGAGCGTCGGGCAGCGGGTGGGGCGGCAAATCGCGCCAAGCAAGAGATAACGAACGCGATCCGGGATCGTCAAGGAGAACTGCGCAACAGTTCCCGTGCCTCCGATCTCCGGCGCAATCGGATCGATGTGACGCTTCCCGGGCGGAAAAAAGCCGCCGGTCATGTGCATCCGTTAACAAAGGCATTGCTTGAGATCCGCGCGATCTTTGAACGGTTAGGATTCAGCACGGTGGACGGACCGGAGATCGAAACGGAATGGTATAACTTCGATGCATTGAACATTCCGGCGGACCATCCGGCGCGCGATATGTGGGATACATTCTGGTTAAAACCCGCGCTACCGAAAAATGAGCGTTTGCTGTTGCGCACCCATACGAGCCCTGTGCAGGTGCGCTACATAGAAAAGCACGCTCCGCCCTACCGCATCATCGTCCCCGGAACGGTGTACCGTTACGAAGCGACGGATGCGAGCCACGACGCCGAATTCCATCAGGTGGAAGGATTGATGGTGGAGCCTGTCTCGCCGGCAGGCGGGCGCGGCATTTCCGTTGCGAATTTCAAGCATGTGATCCGTCATTTTTTCAGTGAATATTTCGGCGGGCGCGATTTACGCGTGTCGCTTCGGCCTAGCTTTTTCCCGTTCACGGAGCCGTCGTTCGAAGTGATGATCAGTTGTATCCAGTGCAAGCAAAGGGGGTGCGCCGTATGCAAGCGGACCGGCTGGCTCGAGGTGGCGGGCGCGGGCATGGTGCATCCGAACGTATTCAAGAATGCGGGTCTTAATCCGAAAGGGCTCGCGGGGTTCGCATTCGGATTTGGGGTCGAGCGCTTGGCAATGATGAAGTACAAGATCCCGGACATCCGGTTATTCCATTCGGCCGATCCGCGGTTTTTGAGACAATTCTGATATGAATAATCTGATAAAAGAGTTACTGATTCTTGTTTCGAGACCATCCGCAGGCGAGCGGACACGGCGTTTCGTTTATAATCGCGCGAAGCGCTTAAACGAAACGAGCGAGCCGAGGACAGAGCAAGAATGCCTCGCAGGGGCATTCGCGCGTGTCGAGAAACAAGAATCGGTGACTCTTTTAATTTCCACATGAAATACAGTTACACGTGGCTTAAAGAATTCGTTCCGCGACTTCCCGCGCCCGAAAAACTCGCCTCACTCATTGCGCGTCATGCGTTCGAGGTGGAAAGCGTTGTTAAATCCGGTCGCGATACCATCCTGGATGTCGCGGTGCTTGCGAATCGTCTGCCCGACGCCGCCGGGCACATCGGCTTCTCCCGGGAGATCGCGGCCATCACGAAACTCGCCGGAAAATTTCCGGATACGAAGCCGCCTAAATCCGTTGGAAAAAAATTCTTGGACGCGGCGATAAAACCGCGCGATCTTGCGCCGCGCTATTTAGGCGCTCTGGTTTCTGTAAAAATTCAGCCGTCGCCCGCGTGGCTTCGCGAGCGTCTCACGACCTTGGACATCCATACGATCAACAATGTCGTCGACATCACGAATTATGTGATGCTCGAATGCGGGCATCCGCTCCACGCGTTCGACCATTCCAAGATCCGCGGGAAAAAAATGACGGTGCGCCTCGCGCGCGAGGGCGAAAAGCTCGAAACGTTGGACGGCTCTCATCTCGTACTTCCCGGGGGCGTTATTGTGATCCAGGATGCAGAGCGCATCATCGACCTTGCGGGTATCATGGGCGGCGCGAATTCGGCCGTGGATTCCAAAACAAAAACGATATTTTTGCAGGCGGCGAATTTCGATCCCGCCCGCATTCACCGCGCGGCGCGAAAACTCGGCAAGCGGACCGATGCCGCCATCCGGTATGCCGCGGGACTCGATCCGAACGCCGCCGAGGTAGCGCTTGCGCTCGCGATCGAATTATTGAAAGAGCTTGCCGCCGGTGAAGTATTGGGGGTCCTCGATATCTATCCCGACAGGGTAGTACCCGCGCGCATTCTGTTCCATCCGGCAAGAGCGAGCGCGGTTTTAGGAACGGCAATTCCGGAAAAAGAAATGCGCGCGATCTTCGAGCGATTGGGATTTGATGTTGAAACAGCCCCAAGGGTAGCCCTTAGGAATCAGAAAAGGGCTACCCTTGGGGCCACCGGATGGACCGTCGTCGTTCCGACCGCGCGGCGCGATATCGCCAT
>JACOVJ010000012.1 GCA_016177385.1 Candidatus Niyogiibacteriota bacterium | reverse complement strand
TTATCACCACGTTCGGCCTGCAAACCGGTCCCTCAGGTCTTACGCCTCCCACTCTCTGATTAGTATCGGTAAAAATCCATGACCTTGCGGCGCATCTTTGCAACTTTTGCTAGTATCACGGCGCCGCTTTTCGTATTTGCGGCGGCCCCAGCCATTCTCACGACAACGATCCCAAATCTACTGAACGCCGTTATCGTTGTCATTATCGCCCTTGCGGGACTCGTGTTTCTCTGGGGAGTATTCAAGTTCGTATCGGCTGCAGGAGATGAAAAGGCGCGAACAACCGGACGTCAATTCATTATCTGGGGATTAGTGGGACTTGCCGTGATGTTCGCATTCTGGGGGATCGTGAATATTTTGATCGACACATTCAGTTTGCAAAAAGGATCGGCGGGCCTCACGGTTCCTAAAGTAAGCCGATGATCGATACTATGCGGATAAAATCCTTCATCATCGCTTTCGGTATATTGAGTATTCTGCCGGCGCTCGTTTCTGCACAAGCATTTACTCAAAGCGGAGGAACATCGTATCAATCCTTCATCGATGCGATTCTTAATGTCATCGATAGCCTGGTCGTCATTATCATCGCCCTTGCGGGATTGGTATTCCTTTGGGGTGTTTTTAAATTCGTATCCGCGGCCGGGGACGAAAAAGCGCGCGAAACCGGTAAACAATTCATTGTGTGGGGGCTCATCGGACTCACTATTATGTTCGTCTTCTGGGGATTAGTAAAAATCTTAACGGGTCTTATCGGAACAGGCGGCTCGATCAGTGAACCTCCCTCTGATCTTCCGATCGCACCGAGACGATAATCCATTTTAATCGCCGCCGTCCGCATACATGACATTCGAAGAACTTATCAGAAAAATCACAACCGGACTCATTGACCCCTTGGTCGGGCTCATGATCGCGGCGGCGGGCATTGTTTTCCTCTGGGGAGTCGTTGAATTCATTGCCAAAGCCGACAATGAGGCCGCGCGCGCAAAAGGAAAACAGCATATCGTCTGGGGACTCGTGGGCCTTACCATCATGTTCACCGTATGGGGATTGGTGCGGATCCTCTATGATTTCATCTGCTCCGGCGGAACGACGTGCGCACCGCTCTGATCTAGAAAAGTTTCGATTCTTGTTTATCAAGTTCCCGATTGACCAAGCGGTCAGCCGCGCGGTTTTTTTCTCGTGGGATGGATTCAAAATCAATACTCTCAAAATCCATTTTTAGATTCCACACTTTCATAAAAAGTTCGGCCAAGCGCTTCTCCTCGACTTTATACCGCCCCATGAGCTGGCGCGCGATGAGTTCCGAATCCACGCGGAAATGCACCGCTATGTTTTTGGTTGTGTCTTTTCCGAACAATTGTTTCGCTTTCTTTAACGCCAAGATCACGGCCTCATACTCGGCTTCGTTGTTCGTACGCTCGCCGATGAAGTCGCTATATTCCTTGAGCGTTTTCCCCGAAGCATCCTGAATAACGACACCAACCGCCGCCGGGCCGGGGTTGCCCCGCGCACCGCCATCCGTATAGATAACGATCTCTTTTACGAGGTCCGGCCTCATAATTTTTTGAAATCCATAATCCGTAAGCGTAATTCATCATACCCCCGGAATGTGCTGCGTTCGAGCGAGGCTGCCAGGTCCACCCGATCTCCTGCTTTTACGCCGACGCTAAGATTGGAGGTCCAAAATCCAATTGCCCGCACGGTGTTCCCGGAAGAATTTTTAAATGACAATTCCAAGTGGATCCCGCCGTTGCCGAATGTTTTGACACCCGCGACCGGAAGCGCGCGGAACCAGAACGCGGGCTTGGGATTTTCCTGGCCAAAGGGCTCGAACCGCCGAAGACGGTTCGACAACTGGTCGTTCACATCATCAAGCATCAGTTCCTTTTCGAGCATCAACTCCTGAAAAATGTTCTCCCCTTTTGGTAATGCGTCATAGGCCGCTTCCAGACGCTGTTCAAATTCATTCCGAAATTCGTTTTTTATAGAAAATCCGCCTGCGAACGGGTGCCCGCCGAAATCCAAAAATAGGTCGCTTGCCTTTCTCATCCATTCGACGACATTGATACTCCCGTCGGAGCGCACAGAACCCCGGATCACATCACTTCCTTGCTTCCCCCACAGCACGACCGGCCGGCCAAAACTTTCAAGCGCCCGGTTGGCGGCAATGGACAGCACGCCCGGCTTCCAATCCTCGCTTCCTGCGATAACGACCGCGGGAGCGCCCGACATAAATCGCGTCTTGAGCTCATCCACCATGATGCCGACCAGCGCCTTGCGCTCCGAGTTCTTTTCTTCCAGACGTCCTGCAAGCCACTCCGCTTCGCTCTGCGACGCCGTCTGCAGGAGTTGCCCCGCAAGCGTTGCGTGCTCCATGCGTCCCGCGACATTGATGCGGGGCGCGATGACGAACCCGATATCATCGGTCGTTACCACAGATGCCGTAAGGCCCGCGCGCGTGGAAAGCTCGCGCAACCCAAGCCGCCGGCCGCGCTTCATGACTTCGAGCCCCCAGTAGACAAGCGCCCGGTTCTCGCCCACAAGCGGCACCATATCGGCGACCGCCGCGATCGCAACGAGGTCTAAGAGCCATTTTTCCCATCCGGCGATCAGCCCGAACGAATTTTTTTTGAGCAGTGCTTGGACGGTCTTGAACGCAAGCCCGGTCCCGGAAAGGCCGACAAAGGGATACGTTTCGTCCTCTTGGCGCGGGTCGAGGATCGCATAGGCGGGCGGCCACTTCGGCGGCACGATGTGGTGATCGATCACGATGACATCAATGCCCTTTGCCTCGGCCTCCGCGATCTCATCGAAATTCGTAACCCCGGTATCCACAGTGATGATGAGCCTCGGCTTTTTTTCAAGAACCGCATCGAGCGCTTTTCGCGTCAGGCCATACCCCTCCTTGTCGCGATCGGGATTATAGATATCGAAATTCTCGAACTTCGCGGCCCGGAAAAAATCGGCGAATACCGTAGAGCCGCACACGCCGTCCGCATCATAATCTCCGAATACGATGATCTTCTCTTTCTCCTCGATCGCGGAAAGGATCCGTCCGACCGCCTTTTCCATTCCTTTCATCAGGAACGGATCATGCGTGTCGCGCAAATAATCCGGATCCAGGAAACGCTCGGCGTCTTTTATTTTTGAAATCCCGCGATTCCATAGGAGCTGGCGCGTGCAATCGTCATACGACGCAAATTCCTCTGCGACATCGTCCGAATATCGCTCCTTTAGCATCCATGTTTTTTTCATACATTATGAATTACGAAATCCATTTTAAAATAGACTTCGTAATTCATATTTATTTTGCCAACGCCTCGATCCCCGGCAGGGTTTCATTCACCAAAAAATCAAGCATGGCGCCGCCGCCCGTAGAAACGAATGAAAATGTATCGAGCATCCCCCACGCATTCAAAAACCGGACGGTGTCGCCGCCGCCCACAATGACCTCGGCATTCACGCGCGCGAACGCTTCCGCCAGCGCGCGCGTGCCATCCGTAAAACCGCCCTCGCAATATCCTACGGGTCCGTTCCAAAGAATGAACTTGCTTTCGCGCGCAAGGCGTACGATAAGACCCGCTGTTTCGGGGCCGATGTCGTACATCGTGTCCCCCGCTTTCATCAGGGCGGGTTCGAGTGTCAGCCGCTCGCCTCCCCGGTCCACCACCGCATCGAGCGGCGTCGGGATCTTCGGCTCATTGGCGAATTTCGCGCGCATCAGCGAAAGCTCCTCGCCGTCCGGCACGGAGATATCCTCGAATCCGCGGCTCTTCAATAAAAGCGCGGCCGAAACCCCTCCAAGAACGATCGTATCCGCCTTTTTCAGGAACTTTTCCAAGAGTGGCACTTTGGTTGAGATCTTCTTGCCGCCCAAAATAAAAAGAAACGGGTGCGGCGGATCGAACGCGCGCGACAATTGCCGCACCTCTTCCCCGAATCGCGGCCCGGCATAGGACACAAGATACTGCGGAACGCCGACCACCGACGCATGCTTGCGATGCGATACGCTAAAGGCCTCGTTGATATAGAGGTCGCCGAATGTCGCGAGCCGCTTCGCGAATTCCGTCGTGTTCGCGACCTCCCCATCGTCTCGACGAAGATTGTCGAGCAATAAAATATCGCCGTCCTCGAGCGCCGAGACCGCCGCTTCCGCTTTCCCGCCTCGAACATCATCAACGAACATAACATTCGGCAGATGCCCCGCAAGATGATCCGCGATCGGACGCAAACTCGGACGTTGGCCGTCCATGTCGAGGTGAGTCATGAGGATCACGCGCGCGCCCCGCGCCGCAAGGCCGCGGATCGTCGGCAGGGTCGCCGCGATCCTGAAATCGTCGGCAACGCGCCCGCCCTCCATCGGAACATTGAAATCAACGCGCAAGAGTACGCGCTGGCCTTTGACATCGGTTGGGATCGCCTGAAATTTCATGGATTTGGATTCAAAATTATCTCATCGATTTTAGAATACGCTTGAGTTTCCAGCGAAACTCAAGCTTCGTCCTCGGCGCTTTATTTTTTGGTTCGCTTCGCGCAAGTGTAACCAAAAAATGCCTTGCAAAGCGCCTGCGGGGCTTCTAAAATTGATTCGATAATTTCTCATAATTCGCTTTTCACGATCGCGCCGAATTCCTGCGCATCGAGCGACGCGCCGCCGACCAGAAGCCCTCCGACGCCCGCGACCCTCAAGAAATCCGGGGCGTTGGCGGCATTCACCGAGCCGCCGTACAGGACCGGAATGCGAAGCGCTAACGCCTTACCGAAAAGCTCAAGCATGATCCGCCGGATATAGGTCGCCATTTCAAAAAGATCGCGCGGCTCCACGGTTTTCCCCGTCCCGATCGCCCAGACCGGTTCATACGCGACCACGAGACGTCCCGCGCTTTTTTTCTGAACCGTCTCGAGGTCCGCCATTAGTTGGGCGCGCACGGTGTGCTGAAAATTCTCATCTGTCCGGTCCCGTTCTCCGACGCAAAGCACGGCCTGAAGTCCGGACGCGAGCGCAGCTTTTATCTTTAAATTGATCGCGGCGTCGGTCTCACCCAACGCCCTGCGCTCCGAATGTCCGATGATCGCGAACCGTGCGCCCGCCGCAAACGCCATATCGGCGGATATTTCTCCGGTGTATGCGCCGGCTTTTTCATAAAAGATATTCTGGACGCCGAGCACAATCCGGCGGCTTTTGGGAAGCGCGGATAGAAACAGAAAAGGCGGCGCAACAAGGATCCGCGCATTCTTTGCGCCCGCCGTATGCGCGGTGATGCCGGAAAATAATTTCCGCGCCGCCGCGATATTCGCGGGATTCATTTTCCAATTGGCGATAAAAATGCGCTTCATATCTAAAAGAAGAATTTAATCGCCACAAATCCCAGCACTAGCAAAATGAAAAAAGCAACGGTTAAATCGTTGAAATGATTTTTGATGAATTCTTCCGCGCGAGAACCAAAAAGATACATAAGAAACGCTATGCCGAAAAAACGGATCCCGCGCCCGACAAGGGACGCGAGGATAAGCGTCCAAAGCGAAATTTCAAAAAGGCCTCCGCCGATCGTAAACACCTTGTACGGAATCGGCGTGAGCGCCGCCGCGACCACCGCAAGAAACGCATTGTCTTGATACTTCGCGCCCACCACCGCCATCGCGTCCGTCAAATGATACGCATCAATGATCGTTTTGCCTATGAATTCATAGAATCCAAGCCCGATGAAATACCCCGCAACGCCTCCTGCAACGGACATCGCTGTCGTCAAAAGCGCATACCACCACCATCGGGATGGACGCAAAAGCGACATGATCACAAGCACCGGATCCGGCGGAATGGGGAAAAAGGAGCTCTCGGCAAACGCAATGATGCCGAGCGCCCATGGCGCGCACTTAGAATGCGCCCACTGCGCCGTCCATGTGTAAAGCCGCGATATCATGATCATTTCGCGGCGCGCAAGGCATCCGCCGCGTCTTCGGGCGGGATCGCAACGACCTCGATACCGGTCCCCAATTCGAGCCCCGCCCAAATGGACGTATGCGGAAGAACCTCGATATGCCAGTGGTAATAATCGGGGCCGGCGGCCTTTGCGGGCGCGGTATGGATGAAGAAATTGTAATCGGGATCGCCCATGGCTTTTTTGATCTTGCGAAGAATCGCGCCCAGCGCATCCGCAAGCAAAAGACGGTCTGCCGCATCCGCGTCCTCGAAACGCGATGCGTGCTTTTTGGGATAGATGCGCATTTCATAGGAAACCCGCGGCGCGAACGGCGAAATAACAAGAAACCGGTCGTTCTCGTAGACCAAGCGCTCTTTTTTCTCGCGTTCCCAATCGAGCATCGAGCAATGAACGCATCGGCCATGCGCCGCGTAATAGGTCCGCGATCCCTCCAATGACTTCGATACGTCCGGTGGGATGATGGGAAGCGCAATCAGTTGGGAATGCGGATGGTAAAGTGTGGCGCCGGCGGCCGGCCCTTGGTTATGGAATATCAAAATATATTCGATGCAGGGTTCGCGTTGAAGAGCATGGTAACGCTCCTGATATGCATAGAGCACGGTTTCTGCCTCTTCGGACGTCATTTCCGATACACGGCGATGATGGTCGCGGGTAATGATGATCTCATGGAATCCGACGCCCGACATCCGCTGATAGGAACCATCGCCTTCGATCTGCGGACATTCATGGTGCGGTTTTAACGCGGGGAATTTATTCGGCACGATCTGAACCCACCAATCTTTTAACTCCGGCTCGCCGCCTGCTTTGCGTTCCGGATGCGCCAGCCATAACAACGGCTCGGCATTCCCTGATTTTTGCGGGTCATCGAACGGGCACCCTTTCACCGCGCTCGATAGCCGGTCGCGGTGATCGGGTTTGGCGCTGGGGCGTTTTGCGCGCCCGGACGCAACCAGAATCCAATCACCCGAAACCGTATCTCGGCGAAATTCGGAACCCGGAACCGGACCTTTTTTTATTGGGCTCATATTCCGTATCGCCTAAGCCATAAATTCAGGCGCACGTTTGCCGTTTCCCACAGCACTTGAAAATATCCAGAAAGCCGCACGTGGCTTTCCGGATCGTTCACCCAATGCACCGGAATGATGCCGATGCGGTAGTCAAATTTTCTCGCAAGTGCAAGCGCCTCGATATCAAACCCCCAGCCGGGAATGCGCTGGCGGGAAAAAATTTTTTCGGCCGCAGTATCGCGGAACGCCTTGAATCCACACTGCGTATCCCAAATACCCCAAACCGCGACCAGTTGGATGAAAAGATTGCCCGCCATTCCCATGACACGTTTGTACCACGGTTGAGAAACGGCCTGCGTGGCACCTACCGCATCCCACGGATGGCGCGATCCGATGACCACGTCGTATCCCGTATCAAAAAGGGGGTGCATTTTGTCAAAATGTGCGATATCCGTGGAATTGTCCGCATCCGTGAAAAGGCGGATCTCTCCTTTGGCGCGAAGCATGCCGGTCTTTACGGCGTCGCC
>JACOVJ010000076.1 GCA_016177385.1 Candidatus Niyogiibacteriota bacterium | reverse complement strand
CAGAGGGTGGGTGTTACCCATCGCCTACATGCTTATTTTTCAACAAGCGGTGTTCGGACTTTCCTCTGCCAAAATTGGCGGCGATCATCCGGCGCATACTGCAACCACTATAGCAAATCCACAGAAAAAGTCAATAATCCAGCCCCTTCCGCGCTTTGACGCCTTTTTCGTAGATATGCTTCACGTCGCGGATCTCGGACACAATGTCGGCAGTTTCTAAAAATTCCGGTGGCGCGTTGCGGCCGGTGCAAATCAAATCGAGCTTCCGTTCGCGTGCGTATTCGACGAGCGGCAGGGCATCCGCAACCGAGAGCAATTTCAGCTCGATGGCGTTGTGAATCTCATCAAGAATCAGCATGTCCCATACGCCGGATTCGAGCTCGTCCTGAGCTTGTCGAAGGGTCGCGCGCGCCGCCTCCGCATGTTTTTCGCGCGGCAGCGAATCACCCAAAATCCCCACGAATCCGAGCCCGCCTTTTCTCAATTCAAACCCTGCAGGCCAGACATGCCTCGCATCCTCCCCTGATTTCCACGGACCCTTGATGAACTGGAGCATCAAAACCTTCCGGCCGTCCCCGCACGAGCGCAACGCCTGCCCCAACGCAGACGTTGTTTTCCCTTTGCCGTCGCCCGTGATGACGATGAGCATTTACACATCCACTCCCAATTTCTCTCGTATTCCCGTTTTAATCCGATTCACTTCTCTCGAAACCGAATTCATCGTTTCTGTTCCTGCGTTTACTGCTTCGGGTAAGAATATCAAATTTCTCATCGATTTTGATAAATTGCATGTTGATTTCCTTAAATTGCGTATTGATTTCCTTAAATCTTGTGTCGTGTTCCCTAAGTTTAGACCGAATACCAACAAACTGAGCATCATGTTCTTTGAGTTTTTTCCGAATCTCACCAAACTGTTTATTTAGATAGTGTTTAAGATCGCGATCCATACTATTCTCATTTGTTTTAAATCTCGCACACCCCCGACACACAGGCGAGTTCTTTGGCGCCCTCGGTTTCGTCGTTCTTCTCGTAAAGCACGATCTGGGAAAAATCGATGTCGGGAAAATTTTCTTTCATTTTTTTATACTGCTCCTCGCCGATCTCCTCATACGGCGCCAACTGGTACACGGTGTCCTCGCGCGGCAGAAATGAGAGCCCGCCGATCATATCCCAATTCGCATAGAGCCAATGCGCGACATCGAGCCACTCGTTGTCCCCCACCGACACGGTCACGGACGGATTATGCTCCGTATAATTTTCTTTCACGTTTTTCCAGTATTCCAATTGCTGGAGCGCGGACAGGTCGTCGCGGAATGTCGTGCTGGTTTCGGGCGCTTTGACCGGAAACTCGATCACATACGTATTGGCCGCTCCTATGGCCTGCCCCACTTCCGGCTTATATGGCACTTTCTGGTCTTTCAACATATGGAATAAGCTGTCCGTGGCCGAGATCCGCACGCGGCGGATGTAATATTTCGAATGGCGCGGGTGCATGCCGGATGAGGAATCCACCAATTGGGAGACGGTTCCGGACGGCTTCACGCAGGTGATCGAGGTCGAGGGCGCGATGCCGAACCGCGCCGCGTATTCTTTATTGACGCGAATGGATTCTTCGCGCATTCTTTTAAGCGTTTGGGGGTTGCGCACCGCAGGGCAGTCCCATTGGCCCGTGATGGAAACACCGAGCAATCTCTCTTCGTTGCAGTTGCGCGCCCAGTCGCGCGACAAATACGGAAAATTCGTGAGCGTTGCCTGATACGTGCCCAAAATCGTCGCCAGCCGCATTTTACGAAGCAACGTTTCTTCGGTGTCCTCGGCGCGCGCCACCACCTCCGTTAAATTGCAAAATTGTTTCGATTGCAAAATAATTTCGCCGCAAGGATTGGTTCCCGGCGGAGGTCCGGGCGGGATCATCATGTGTTTTAAAATCTTCCAACGTCTCGCCGGAACTTGGTGCTTAAGCCCGCCGCGATTGAAAATCCCCCGCTCGCCCGAACCGCTTCTGGCAAGCGCCAGCCATTCTTCCATGAATTGAATGGTGGACGGTTTTTCCGTATAGACCGCGGAGTTATTCGCCAAGCTCCGCTGGGGATCTTTGATATAAAATTGGCCGTCTTTGGCGTGGCGCATTTCGATGTCGTCGAGGTCGGAAAGCGAAATCAGCGCGGACCGCCGCACGCCGCCCGACACGACGATGTCGCCGATCTTACAGATAATATCGTGCACATCAAGATTCGACAGGCGTTTGCCTTGGCGCGTCAAAATTTTACGACGCGAAAACGTTAAGAGGTCTCGCAGGGGTCCGGGACCCGACGCTTTCCCGCCCATGGTTTTTAGGCGCGCGCCTTCGGGGCGCAATTTTGAGAAATCAAAATCCACGTCCTTTCCGGAATACCACGTTTTGAGTCCGTAGGTGAGGGCGTTTGCCCATCCTTCTTTGCTGTCTTCGATCGTATAGGCCGGGATCTTCTCGCCCGACTGCATTTTGATCTGCGGCAATTGCTGGGCGGTCTGCGATTCCACCGAGAATCCGACGCCCGTCCCGCACATCGAAAGGTACATGATTTCGGCAAAATCCTCGATGCGCGACGGCGCAACGAACGAACAGTTATATGCCGCGACATTCGTCACGCGCGCCGCGTGCCCCGCGCTCCACAAGAGCCGCATGGACGGCATCACTTCTTGCTTCAGGATCGCCGCGCGCAACTCCTCATATTCGTCGTCCTTCAGGTCGGCACTGAGGTTTTCCTTCATAAACTCCATATAGCGCCCCACGCTTTCGAGCCATGTCTCACGACGGTTCTGCGAATCGATCCAACGCGAATAGGAGCGATAATAAATGAACTCGGAAAGCGGGTTTTTAAAATACTTTTTGCTCTCGCGGACGAGCTTGCGGATGACTGTCGGGACTTTTTGGGCCTTGGCGCGGACCTCGGCGCGCTTTTGCCTATATAATATGTAGGCCTTTGCGACTTTCGGAAAATCCATCAGAATCAACTGTTCCTCCACGATATCCTGTATCGCCTCGATGTCCGGCGTGCCGCCCAACGCGTACTTCTTCTGCAATTCTCTTACCACGGCCTCCGAAACCCTCATCGGGTCGTTTTTCAGGTCGCCTTCTTTGGTCGCTTCCATGGCCAACAGGATCGCGTGTGTAATGCGGGACGCGTCAAACGACACGATCCTGCCATCCCGCTTCTTGACCTGCGTTAGTCCGCCAGCAGGCGGAGCGATCGTAGGGAGTCCGCCAGCTGGCGGATGCGCTTTTGCTTTCGTTACGGCGCTTTGAGCCATGGTGAAAAGTTATGGGTCCGGTAATCCGTTCAGGAGTTCATTGTAGCGCGACCCTTTCACACCCGCGCAAATACGCTTTTTTGTGGATAACTTTACACGTTGAGCGCTCTACATTTTTGGACGCTTAATTCGAACATTTCGCGTCCAAATTAAGCAATGCGGCGATGAAGATCAGAAGCGCGGCCCTCATGTAGATAGTACATCAACGCACAAACTTGGAAGCCTCGCTTCCAAGTTTGTGTTACTCAAGAAGCAAATCCGTTAATTCCTTTTCCTGCTTTTTTCTTTCTATGCTGTTTTCTATGGATTCCAGCGCAAAGCGCTCATGTTCTTTTCGATTATCAAATTGTTCTAAAACAATATCTTTTTTACAAAATTTTACCGCATTTTCATTCTGATATTCATACCAACTCGATCTCACCAACTTGGAAGCATCGCTTCCAAGTTGGTGAACGCGATCATTTAAATTTATATAGGAAGCCGCGCGTAAAAGATAATCATTCGAATCTATACCGATTGATTTAAATACACCTTGAAATAACGCCCCCGTTCGCTTGTAGCGAGTATTAAAATACTTGGTGTAGCCCGTTCCTAGTCGCTGCATAAATTTTTCAATTCCTTTTTCCGTGTTTTGTTCCAATAAAAAATGAAAATGATTCGGATTAAGGCAATAAGAGACGAAATTGACAAGCGGCGTTTTTTCCAACTTGGAAGCGAGGCTTCCAAATCGGCTTTCATAGATACTTCCGATGGGTTCGGCGGCGTTAAAAAGATTCATGCTGAGAAAAAAGCGATCAACATCATTACGGTCGAGGAAAATGTTTCTTTTATCAACTCCCCGATTATAAATATGGTAGTGCTCGTTTTCCTCAAAGGATGTTCGTCGTGTTGCCATGCACGAATACTACCACTTGGAAGCCTCGCTTCCAAGTATAGAGAATGATGATGAGCGCCACGGATATCACCGAGCCGACGCTTCCCGATATTGAGTTGAATACTTGAAGAAAGGTGTTCATTTAATGCCCAAAAATGACGACATTGTAAATACTGCAGTCCGATAGCGTCTCATCCGCGACTTTAAGGGAATATAGGCGTAATGCGGTCGTTGTACGAGTCACCGAATCATGCTGTTCTACGAATAGATTGGACTGGCCTCCCGCTATTGGAGCTCGCCCAGACAACATTGCCACATAATTCGTATCTCGCATCGCAGTCGTAAAATTGACCGTGTAATCCCCCGCAATAGTTCGCGTTACGCTCGACACATTGAACGCTCCTCGGATCGACCCATTTGCGCAATTAAAGGAAACCCACGCTTTAGGAACGGAATCCCGATAGAGCGTATCAATATCGGGCGTTTGCGTAGTTGATGAGGCGTTATTTTGCACATGCAGTTCGCCCACCGTTGTCGTTCCCGCAACGGAAAGCAATCGAAAGGGACTCGTCGTCCCGATGCCGATATTGCCGCCATTCAATATCGTCAATGCCGTACTCGTCGCATACCCGTCCGTCGTTGTCCCCACATACAGATTCCCTCCCTGCGAGGAGAAGAACCAGTGTTTGAGATTGGCGCCTGCGCTGAAATCGGAAAGCACAAGGAATGCCTTGGTGGAATTGGAGGTATTCACTCCCGCCACTTGCAGTTTCCAATTCGGAGTGCTGGTCCCAATGCCCACCTGGTTCTCGACAATGAGGTTTCCAGCGCTTGCGATCATTCCATTTCCAATGTCGGGAGAAGGACATGCTCCCGAACAAATGAACAGATTGTCATCGGTGATACGAACGGAATTGAACAGAGAAGGAGAGGTGGTTCCCGAGGGACCGATCGTGAGATCCCCTCCGGCATCCACCTGAAAGTCCGCAAAGAAGTCCTTGTCATACCCGATCCTGAATTGAGGAGTGCTTGCGGTATTGAATACATGCAATCGAGCGGCAGGACTTGTGGTCCCAATACCGATGTTGCCCGCGCCGTCAATCGTAAAGCGCGTATTCGTGCCTACGGCGCTGGAGGATGCGATCTTAAATTTCCATTGATCGGCGGTATCAATTCCCAGAGTCCATTTATTGGTATCCCCCGATGTTGCTGAAAATTCTAAAGAAGGCGTGGTTGACGAAAAAATCGTAAGCGATTGGTTGGGACTCGTTGTCCCGATACCGATCTTGCCGTAAACAGTAGTATCGCTCAAAAACAACGCTTTCCCGGAAACGATGAGCGCCGGAGAACTGGTTGCCGCCGTGGAGGTGGCGCTCTGCCCTACTCGCAATTCCGTGCGCACGGAAAGCGCTTCGGCGGTCGTGTATCCTGCGTCCGAGACCGACAAGTATGGGAAATCAGTGTTGCTTGCGACGTAGAGGAGCGGGGAACTCCATTGGTAGTTGCGGAGGTCGCTGTTATTGTTATCAATGATAGCAACGCTGTTTGGAGAAAGTGCGGCGTGTGCGGTATTGCTTATGGTTCCAATATTTTTCTGAGCACAGTTTTCGGTCCATGTAGAGCCGTTGAACTCATACACACGGAGGT